>JAFGAG010000017.1 GCA_016933785.1 Coriobacteriia bacterium
CTTCTGGTCGATGGAGACCGCCGGCGACAGGCCCTCGATGTGCTCCACCTCGGGCTTGTCCATCTGGCCGAGGAACTGTCGCGCGTACGCCGAGAGCGACTCCACGTACCGGCGCTGGCCCTCGGCGTAGATGGTGTCGAAGGCGAGTGAGCTCTTACCCGAGCCGGATAGGCCCGTTATCACGACGAGCTCGTCACGCGGTATCTCGAGGTCGATGTTCTTGAGGTTGTGTTCGCGGGCGCCGCGGATCGAGATGCGATCGAGAGACATTCGGTAGCGACCTTTCGTGGTTGGCGCGAGTGTGTTTCGCTGCAAATCCCCATTGTACGCCCCGGCAGAGACCGACTCCAGGCCGACCCGACGCCCTGCCATTGGGTCGGCAGGGACGCACGGAACACCTGCATCGCAACCTTCATGCCATCGACACACCCCCGAAACACAGCACCCTCACGCTCAGTCTGTCAGTGGGATCGACTCCGGCGCCGGGACACACGGCACGCGCCGGGATGAAGACGGAAGTGAGGGAGCGTATGGACGTACAGGTGGGACTCGATACCGTGTGGGTGCTCCTCGCGGGGATGCTGGTGTTCTTCATGAACCTCGGCTTCGCGCTGGTGGAGTCGGGCTTCGCCCGCGCCAAGAACACGGTCAACATCATCTCCAAGAACTTCATCGTGTTCGCGGTCTCAACGATCGCCTTCCTGGTGATCGGTTGGGGCCTCATGTACGGCGATGGCAACGCCTTCGTCGGCCTCAAGGGGCTCTTCATGGTCGGCGGCGCTGACAACAGTCCGGCGACCGGTGACGCCTACCAGGGCGTCTACTCCGCCATGGGCTGGGCGGGCGTACCGCTCATGGCCAAGTTCTTCTTCCAGCTGGTCTTCGCCGGTACCGCCGCGACGATCGTCTCGGGAGCGGTGGCCGAGCGGATCAAGTATGTCTCGTTCATCGTCTTCTCATTCCTGCTCGTGGCGTTCGTCTACCCCACCGTCGGCCACTGGATCTGGGGTGGCGGTTGGCTCGCTTCGCTCGGCTTCTGGGACTTCGCGGGTTCGACCGTGGTGCACTCGGTGGGTGCGTGGGCAGCACTTGCGGGCGTGCTCGTGCTCGGTCCGCGCCTCGGCAAGTTCGGTAAGGACGGTAAGGCGCACGCGCTTCCCGGTCACAACATGACGTCTGCCATGACCGGCGCGCTCATCCTGTGGCTCGGCTGGTTCGGCTTCAACCCCGGCTCCACCATGGCAGCCGACCCGATGGCGATCTCGCACATCATCGTGACGACCAACCTTGCCGCCGCTGCTGGCGCACTCGTGGCAACCGCTGTTGCGTGGAAGGTCCTCGGCAAGCCGGACATCGGCATGACGATCAACGGCATGCTCGGCGGTCTCGTGGGTGTGACCGCAAGCTGCGCGTTCGTGAGCATGGGAAGCGCGCTCGTCATCGGCGCCATCGCCGGCGCGATCGTGGTCTTCGGCGTCCTGCTGCTCGACAAGCTCAAGCTCGACGACCCGGTGGGCGCGCTCGCGGTCCACGGCATGGGCGGCATCTTCGGGACGCTCGCGGTGGGGCTCTTCGCGCAGGACAGGTTCTCTCCGGGAACCACGGGCGACGGCCTGTTCTTCGGCGGCGGCTTCGACCTGCTGGGCGCGCAGGCGATCGGCGTGCTCGCCGTCGGCGGATTCGTGTTCGCAATCTCGATGGTCGCGTGGCTCGCCATCAAGGCGACGATCGGCCTCCGGGTGACCGAGGACGAGGAGCGCGAAGGCCTCGACATCGGCGAGCACGGCAACCGGGCGTACCCCGACTTCGTCCACACGGAGACCGTGGCCTAGCGGCCGCGCGAGAGGAGGCATCAGCGATGAAGAAGATCGAGGCGGTCATCAAGCCGCACAAGCTCGACGAGGTGAAAGAAGCGCTCCAGGCGCTGGGCGTGGCGGGACTGACCGCGTACGAAGTGAAGGGTTACGGGCGCCAGAAGGGCCACACCGAGATCTACCGCGGCGCCGAGTACACGGTGGACTTCGTGCCCAAGGTGAAGATCGAGGTAGTCGTGGACGACGACCTGGCGTCGCAGGCGGAAGACGCGATCGTGGCCGCGGCGCAAAGCGGGAAGATCGGCGACGGCAAGGTGTTCACCTACGACTGCGAGGGCGCGATCCGTATCCGTACGGGCGAACGCGGCCCGGACGCGCTGTAGGCGACGCACCGTGGTGGCAGCGAACCCCCTGGGATGGTTCGTCGAGCGGCGCGGTGCGCTCATCGAGCGAGTGACCCCGGGGACCGCTGCCGCCGTCGAACTCGCACGGCTCAGCGATGAAGCCGTCCTCGTTCAGACGAGGGCGGCTTCATCGCGCGTGGGCGTACCGTTCGCGGTGCTCGCCCTCGGAGGCTACGGAGCTGGCCGCCTGCTACCGGGCTCGGACATCGACCTGCTTATCGTGTCGGCGGGCTCCTCCCGAGACCTCGACCCGCTGGTGCGCTCGGTGCTGTATCCCCTCTGGGACGCGGGGCTCGCGGTGGGACACCAGATCAGAACGCCGAAGGACCAAGTCCGGGCCGTGCGTGAGGATCTCACGGTAGCGACGTCCTTCCTCACCGCCCGCTTCCTCGCCGGAGACGCGCAGCTTGCGCACCGCGTGATCGGCTCCGTGTTCACCCGCCTCGCACGAGACAGACGCTCGCTCCTCGAGCGCATCACCGCACGCGAGAGACCCGGCTCACCGTACCTGCTCGAACCCGATCTCAAGGACGGCGCGGGCGGCCAGCGCGACATCGACGAGCTCGTCTGGCGTGCAGCGCTCGCGCTCGGGAAGCCGGCACACTCCCCCGCCCTGCTGGTAGAGGCAGGACTCCTCGCCGGACAGGAGGCGGAGCTGCTGGCATCCGCCCAGGATGCGGTCACCGCGGCCCGGTGGGCCATCCATCGCGGCGGCGGCCGCGCCCGCAACACCCTCTTCGTGACGGATGAGAGCGACCTGCCGCTTGACGCCAGCGCCACACAACGGGCGCTCGAGGCAGTCAACCACACGCTGCTGGACGTGCGCGACCGTGCAGCCGGGCGGCGGGCGATGCCGGAGACCCCGCTCACGTTCGATGATCTCGTCGGGCTGGCGCGAGCGGAGACGTCCGGCCTCGACACTCTGGAGCGCGCGGTGTATGCGGGGCGTCTCGAGCACGCCGTCCCCCGGTTCCGGGAGACGATGACGCTCCGCCGCCCGGCCCTCTCACACCGCTTCACGGTGGGGGCCCACAGCCTCCGCGTGCTTACGGCGCTTTCCGACGGCCCTACCGTGGCAAGAGACATGCTGCCAGCTCTCGTGATCGCCGCACTGACGCACGACCTCGGCAAGCGCGAGCCCGGACCCGGTCACGCCCCTCGTGGGAGTGGGTCCGCCGCGGCGGCGGCCATGCGGTTCGGGCTTCCCGGGCGTGCGGGAGCGGATGCGGCGAAGCTGGTGCGTGAGCACTTGCTGCTTTCCGAGGTGGCAACCACCAGGGATCTTGCCGATGAGAACGTCGTGCTGGCCGCGGCGGCCCGCATCGGTTCGGTATCGCTCATCGAACCCCTCTTCGCACTCACTGCGGCTGACATGCGCGCGACTGGCCCTGATGTCTGGACGCCGTGGCGCGCGACGCTTGTGGCCGAGCTCGCCGACAAGCTCTCGGTCGCACTGTCACCCGACGTGGACGGGGCAGGCATCGTCAGGGCGGCCAAGGCCACCCGGGAGGGTGCACGCACGGCTGCCCTGTCACGAGGTGCATCCCGCGCCGTCCTTGCGTTCATCGAGCAGGCGCCGCTCCGCTATCTCGCGCGCCGCGATGCCGGCCAGGTGTTGCGCGATGCGTTGCTCGTGCAGTCGATCGCGGGTCCGGGCGCTCCGGGCCGCTTCGCACTCGGCATCACATCCGGCCCGGCCGAGGGCACCTGGGTCATCGACGTCATCACCCGCGACCGCCCCGGCCTCTTCGCGACGATCAGCGGCGCACTCACGCTGTCGGGGCTCGACACTCTGGCGGCCGAGGCGCAGACGGGTGCCGCGGGGATCGCTCTCGACACCTTCACGGTCGGCTCCGCCACGCGCGCGCCCGCAAGCACAGAGACCTGGCGCACGGTCGAGCGTATCCTCGCTGCCGCACTGACCAGCCGCTACGACATCGACACACGCCTCGCCGAGCGCCGGAAGCACTATCCCGGGCCCACCCGCGTGGAGCAACCGGTGATACGGGTCGGGGCTACTGGACGATTCACCACGACAGTCCGCGTGGAGGCCTCCGACAGGATGGGACTCCTGCACGACCTTGCGCGCGCCTGTCAGGCCGCCGGACTGGACATCCAGCGTGCCGTCATCACCACCCGTGGCGAGAGAGCCGACGACGTCTTCGAGCTGACCGATCGCGACGGTGCCCCGCCCACGGCCGCGATCCTCACCGAGACGCTCGTCCCACTCCTCGAACAGGCCGCTACAGCCCGCTGATCAGATCCTTCACGACCTTGGGATCCGACAGCGTGGACAGGTCGCCGAACGCCTCGGTCTCGCGCTCGCCTGCCGCGATCTTGCGCAGGATGCGCCGCATGATCTTGCCGCTCCGCGTCTTGGGCAGGTCGTGCGCGAACTGGATGCGGTCGGGCTGCGCGATCGGACCGATCATCTTGCGGACATGCCCCTTGAGGATCATCGCAAGATCGTCGGAGGCCACCTGTCCGTCGCGGAGGATGACGTACGCGTGCACGCCCTCGCCCTTGACCGGATGCGGGAACCCCACGACCGCCGCCTCGCTCACAGCGTCGTGACTCACGAGCGCGCTCTCGATCTCGGCGGTGCCGAGCCGGTGCCCGCTCACGTTGATGACGTCGTCCACGCGGCCGAGCAGCCAGTAGTCACCCTCGGCATCCACCCGCGCGCCGTCACCGGTGAAGTACCGCCCGGGGAAGCGTTCGAAGTAGACCTCGTGCAACCGCTTCTTGTCGGCATCGTTCCATGTGCCCCGCAGCATGCCCGGCCACGGCTGTTTGACGGTGAGGTAGCCGCCATCGCCCGGGTCGGCCCGTGAGCCGTCCTCCCGGACGACCTCGGGGAGCACGCCGTAGAACGGCCACGACGCGGAGCCCGGCTTGAGCGGCGTGGCTCCCGGGAACGGCGTGATGAGGAAGCCGCCGGTCTCCGTCTGCCAGTACGTGTCCACGATCGGGAGCTCGCCCCGGCCGATGGTATCGCGATACCACTCCCACACCTCGGGATTGATGGGCTCCCCCACAGTGCCAAGCAGCCGGAGCGAGGTGAGGTCGTAGCGCTGCGGCCAGCCTGCGCCGTGGCGCATGAGCGCGCGGATGACCGTGGGCGCCGTGTAAAGCGTGTTCACGCGGTACTTCTCGACGACCGCCCAGAAGCGGCCCGGATCGGGATACGTGGGCACGCCCTCGAACATGAGCGTCGTGGCGCCCGCGGCAAGTGGGCCGTACACGATGTAGCTGTGCCCGGTGACCCAACCGATGTCGGCGGTGCACCAGTAGACGTCCTCGTCGCGGTAGTCCATCACGGTCTTGAAGCTCATGAGCGTGTAGAGCAGATAGCCCGCGGTGGTGTGCAGGATACCCTTGGGCTTGCCGGTGGAGCCCGACGTGTAGAGGATGAACATCGGGTCCTCGCCGCCCATCGGCTCCGGTCGGCATGGCTTGCGCACCTCGGGAGCCGTGACCTCCTGGTGCCACCAGGTGTCGCGTCCCGGCTCCATGTCCACGTCTCCGGCGCCACGCTTCACGACGATGCACGCCTCAACGCTCGGGCACTCGAAGAGCGCCTCATCGGCAGCGACCTTGAGCGCCACCTTGCGGCCGCCACGGATGCCCTCATCGGCGGTGATGAGGAGCTTGGCGCCGCAGTCCTGGATGCGCTCGCGGAGCGCACTCGCCGAGAAGCCGCCAAAGACGACCGAGTGTATGGCGCCGATGCGCGTGCACGCCAGCATGGCCATCGCGAGCTCGGGAATCATCGGCAGGTAGATCGCCACACGGTCGCCGCGCTCGATGCCCTTCTTCTTGAGGACGTTGGCGAAGCGGCTGACGATGTGGTGCAACTGCTGGTAAGTGAACGTGGCGGTGGTGCCGTCGTCACCCTCCCAGATCAGCGCCGCCTTGTTGCGCCGCCAGGTATCGAGATGCCGGTCGAGGCAGTTGGCCGAGACGTTGAGCGTCCCGTCTTCGAACCACCGGTAGTCCAGATGCTCGAATCCACCCGTACGTACCGTCTGGAACGGCGTGATCCACTCGAGCTCCTCGCGAGCCGCATCGCCCCAGAATCCCTCCGGATCCTCGATCGACCGCCGGTACGCGTCTGCGTACGCATCGCGACCTGGCACGACCGCCCGCTCGGTGAACGATTCGGGTGGCGGGTAGATGCGCTCCGCCGAGGACACATGCTCGATGCTCCCGCGCTCTTCGCTCGTCATACGGCGCTCCCTCCGGTCGTATGGTCAGCATATTCCCTTTGACCGACGCTCGTGTCGTGTACGATACGCTTACCCGCGACAAGGAGTGCTCTTGCCCGCACTGACCCGAAAGTACGACGACCTTCGCAACCGCCTGTCCAATCTGGGCAGCGCTCTGGTGGCGTATTCTGGTGGCGTCGACTCCACACTACTCGCATTCACCGGCCACGTGGTCCTCGGAGCCAAGTGCCTTGCGGTGATCGCCGTCTCAGACGTGCATCCGGCGGCCGAGATCGATGAGGCGCGTGCGACCGCTCGTTCGCTCGGCCTCAACGTGTACGAGGTTGAGACCTACGAACTCACCGACCCGCGGTTCCAGGCCAACCCCGCGGACCGCTGCTACTACTGCAAGTCCGAGATGTTCTCGCTCTTCCGCACGATCGCCAAGACCCGCGGCATCTCGTGGGTGCTCGATGGCACCAACGCCGACGATCCCGCGCAGCGCCGGCCCGGCCGTCGTGCCGCCGAGGAGTTCGGTATCGTGAGTCCGCTCCTGGAGGTCGGCCTGCACAAGGACGAGATCCGCGCGCTCTCCGAGCAGCTCGGACTGCCGACGTGGGACAAGCCGTCAGGGAGCTGTCTGGCCACGCGCTTCCCCTACGGCACCGCCATCACCGACGAGGGTCTGGAGCGTGTCGCGATCGCCGAGGCGGGCGCCCGCGCCCTCGGCCTCAAGCAAGTACGTATCCGCTCGCATGGCGACATCGCCCGCATCGAGGTGGACCCCGCCGAGATGGAGCGCGCGTTCGCGCTCCGCGACCAACTCGCCGCCGCCGTCCGCAACGCCGGGTTCGGCTACGTCACGCAGGACCTCGAAGGCTATCGGTCGGGATCGCTGGACGACGGGATCGAAGACGCGCCTGCCGAGAGCTGAGCCTCTCCGCTCAGGCGGGGCGACCCCAGCGATGCTTGCCGAGAGTGACGAATGCGATGGCGATGCCGATCACCGCAGGAGCCACAGTGGGGTTCGCCAGGACATCCCGAGGGTCGGTGATCGGCGATGCGAGGACAAGACCGACGAGTGGCGCCACCATCAGCGCGGGCCAGATGAGCCACGGCACCTTGGCACGGAACCCGAACACCCGGATCACCCCGTAGATCATGCCCGCGTACACAAGAGCGGCCAACGCCATCAGTACCAGGTAGGTCGGGACCCCCCAGGTCTCACCGAACCCCAGCGTCGCCACCACGAACATACCTGCGCCGATTGCGAGCAGCACCAGCACCCACGGAACGAAGCCGCCCGCTACGACCGCTCCAAGACACCATGCGAGCTTGCGCCCCCAACCCGCCGGCACATCCTGAATGACCGCGATCTCACTCATGACTCCCCCTCCCCGGACGCCGACTCCCACCGGCGTCTCGCCCCCTACACCACCAGCTCACGCAGCGCCGCTCGCACCGCCGCCGGCATGCGCTCCCGCAGCCGCACCGGATCGCCCATCGCACGCGCAAGGATGCGCGTGGTGAACGGCTGCGCGGTCTCAACGATGTCGATCTCGGGATACAGCGCCCGGGCGACACCCTCCACCGTGGCCAGCGACTTGATGAGCAACCCGTACCCGCTCGGAATCGCGACGCCATGCTCGCCGAGCAGCTTCAGGAAGCCCAGCCCGAAGTGCGCGAAGTCCCGCGTCCCATCGGGACGGACATCGCCGTCGAGCAGGGCGCCAAGGCCCCGGCGCACCGGCTCCACATGCTCCGGCGGCACATGCACGCCGAGTTTCTCCGAGTATCGCAGCGCGCGATCTGGATCGCGGTAGATGAGCGCCGCCATCACCTGTGTGATGTTCATGCGCTCCTCCGGCGTCAGATACCCGACGATGCCGAAGTCGAGATACGCGATCGTGTTATCGGGTGTGACGAATATGTTGGCCGGGTGCAGGTCGGCGTGGTAGCGCCCGTAGACGAACACCTGCCGCATGAACGCGGTAGCCCCATGGATCGCGAGACCCTTGCAGTCCACACCCGCCTCGCGCGCGATCTCCAGGTCGCTCAACCGCCAACCCGTGATGAACTCCATCGTGAGCACCTTGCCGGTGCTCCTCGTCCAGACGATCCGCGGTGCTTGCACCCTGGCGTCATCGCGGAAGTCGAACGCGAAACGGTCCGCGAAGCGGCCTTCCTGACGAAGATCGAGCTCGCGGTCGACCGTGGATGAGAACTCGTCGACCAGCCCGACCGGATCGAACCGCCGGGCGAGTCGAGTGCCGGCCATGCGTTCGGCGAGCCTTCGCACGATGGCGACATCCCCGAGTATGGACTCGGCCGCGCCAGGGCGGACGACCTTCACGACCACCTCGGCGCCTGCGGGGAGCACCTCTCCCCACACAGGTCGGTACGGGCTCGCGAGCGTCGCCCGGTGGACCTGTGCTATCGAAGCGGCGGCAAGGGGCTTGTTGTCGAAAGTCTCGAAGAGATCCTCCGGCTCGGCCGCGAACTCCGAGCGGATGACGGCGCGGATCGCCTCGGCAGGCAGTGGCGGAACCGCGTCTTGCATGCGCTGCATCTCGGCGACCAACTCGGCGGAGAACTCGTCCGGGCGCACGGAGATGAGCTGCCCGAGCTTGATGAACGCCGGCCCGAGCCGCTCGAAGGAGCGTCGCAGACCGCGCGCCCAGGCGGCACGACGTACGTGAGCCGGTGCGAGCCCGAAGCGCGCGGCGGGAAGCTGGCCTACGAGCTGGCCAACGATGACGCCGGTGATGACAACGCTGCGGGAGGCCACGGGGCGCCCTAACCGCCGACCTTGCGCAGGATCGTCTCCAGGAGCGACTCCATGGTGTCGAGGCGTCCGCGGAGTTCGGCCACCTCGAAGCGGATCTCGTCGAGCGCGGGATCGGCCGACTCCTCGCTCGCGACCTCCTCGCCACGAGCGCGAGCGGCAAGATCGGCCTTCAGCTTCTCTTTCTCCTCCTCGACCATCGCCGCCAGACCGTCGACGAACGCGTCGGGGCCTCCGCTCATCCCCTCGGGACCGCCGCTCATCCCCCGCCGGATGGCAGCTTTGATCTCCTCGTCGGCAGCCTCGTGCGTGAACAGCCATGTGGCGAAGAACCGCATGACATCGTCGGTCATGGTGCGCCCCCTCTGCTCGTTATTCCGTATCGAATACTCCCGCTACCACCCCGACGGCGCAACCCAGACCGCCAAACTCCCTGCAATAGTGGGAGATTCTGCCCGTCATCGCTCCGGCGTGCGCCCCAGAAGCCGCAGCCCGTTTGCGATCACGAGCAGCGCGATCCCGGTGTCAGCGAAGACCGCCATCCACAGCGTCGCCTTACCCACGACCGCGAGTGCGATGAACACGACCTTCACGGCAATGGACGCAGCCACGTTCTGCCGGATGACACGCATCGTCCGCCTGCCGAGGGCGAGGAAGCGCGGCACGCCCGCGAGGTCGTCACCCATGAGCGCCACATCGGCGGTCTCGATCGCCGTGTGGCTGCCGGCCGCGCCCATTGCCACGCCGATGTCTGCCGTGGCGAGGGCAGGCGCATCGTTCACGCCATCCCCCACGAGCAGCACGGAACCGTAGCCCGCCCGCAACTCCTCCACGGCCCCGGTCTTGTCCTGCGGCAGCAGCCTCGACCGTACCTCTGTGATACCGGTCATCTCCGCCACCCGGGCCGCGGCCTGCGGACTGTCGCCCGTCAACATCACCACGTGCTCGATGCCGCCCGCACGCAGCCCTTCCACAGCCGAGGCCGCTCTGGTGCGCACCGCATCGGCCACGCCGATCACGCCCAGTACGCGTGGAGGGACCGTGTCGTGCGCGAGCACGACGAGTGTCGTGAGGCCCTGAGCTTCGAGTTCGCCGATCGTCGTCTCCGCGCCGCCGGGTCCTGCCCCCTGCTCTGCAGCGCTCCGTGCGCTGACCACCGACACCTCGAGCCCATCCACCACGCCGCTCACGCCGCGGCCGGGCTCCTCGCGCACGTCTCTCACTCCTGGAAGCGGACCCCCGACCGCCGCAGCCACCGCGGCGGCCAGCGGATGGTTGGAGTGCGCCTCGACCGCGGCCGCGAGACGCAGTACGCGGTCGGAGGGTTCATCGCCCAGTGCGACCACTTCGGCCACCACCGGCCGACCCTCCGTGAGCGTCCCCGTCTTGTCGAACGCCACGACCCGAATGCCCGCCGCCCGCTCGAGGAACGCGCCACCTTTCACGAGGATACCGTCGCGCGTGGCACGGGTGATGCCCGAGACGACCGCTACCGGCGTCGAGACGACGAGCGCACAGGGGCACGAGATCACGAGCAGCGTGAGGGAGCGATACACCCACTCCCGCCACCCTTCGAAGCCTGAGATGCCGGTCGCGAACTCGCCGAGCAGCGGACCGCCGACCGCAAGGGCGATCGCCGCGACGACTACGATGGGCGTGTACACGCGACTGAACCGGTCGACGAAACGCTGCACCGGTGCCCGGGTGGCCTGAGCGGATTCCACGAGCTCCACGATCCGAGCGATGGTCGTGTCAGTCGCCCCGGCGGTTGTGACGATCACGACGAGACCCGATGTATTGAGCGTGCCCGCATAGACGAGGTCCCCGGGCCCCCGGTCGGCGGGTAGTGACTCGCCGGTGATGGGAGACTCGTCGAAAGCCGACCGCCCCTCGGTGATGCGTCCATCGAGCGGCACGCGCTCCCCAGGGCGCACCACCACGGACTCCCCGACGGCGACATCCTCTGGCCCCACCTCGAGTTCGACGCCGTCCCTGCGAACACGTGCCCGGGCAGGGGCCAGTGACATCAGCTCGCCGATCTCGCGCCTCGTGCGGGCCACGGAGCGTGACTCCAGCATGCCGCCGAGCGCGAACAGCACGATCACGGTGGCGCCCTCGCCCCACTCGCCAAGCGCAGCCGCACCCGAGACAGCCAGCGTCATGAGCACGTTCATATCGAGCGACCGCGCCATGAGAGAGACGACAGCACGGCGCCAGACGAGCGAGCCGCCGACGATGATCGCAAGCGCGTGAGCCGCCATCCCGGCGGTCTCGGCACCCGTCCACGAGAGCAACCATCCCACGATGAGCAGCGCCGCCGAGGCGGCCACGCTGACCTCGGTGCGGTTACGGGTCCACCACGAGACCGGCGGGAGCCCCGTGTCATCGGCAACAGCCAGCGCCTCGATGCCGTGTCCGGCGCCTACAACGATCGCCACCGCGCGCGCACGAGGGTCGTTCGCACGGTCGTACTCGATCCGAAGCAGGCCGGTCGCGAAGTTCACGTCGGCCGAGAGCACACCCGGAAGCTGCTGTACGGACTTTGCCACGGTCCGCGCGCAGTCGGGTCAATCAAGCCCTTCGAGGCGGTACACGGCGTGACCGAACGCATCGGCTTCCTCAAGTGCGCGCCGCTCGATCACGAGGTTCAGTTCTTCGAACGAGACCACCGACGGGTCGAAGGTGACCTCGAGCTCTCCCGCCTCGCTATCGCAGCGTGCGGTCAGAACACCTTCGAGTCCGCGAACGCCGGCGCAGATCCGCTCGGCGCACGCCACACAGTGCTGCGGACCGGGAAGCACCGCGGCCAGGTCGAACCGGTGGGTCTCCGGCGCGGGATCGGCCATCGTCACGCGACGTCCCGCCGCGAGAAGACGACCACCGCCGCGATCAGGCTGACAAGCGCGATGCCCCCGTAGAGCCACCAGGCCTCGGAGGCGACCTGCTCGCCGTTGATGAGGAGTCCCGGCTGCCAGTAGGCGATGACGTTGACGGGGCCGAGCGCCTCAGCGGCCTCCGAGGCGCCAGACAGCAGATCGGCGACCCACAGCGTGCCGAGCAGTCCGGCCGCTATCGCACCCGGCTTGCCGCCGCCCCGGAAAATGGCCGATAGCAGCATCGCGAATCCGCCCACCGCGAGAACGAACAGTGTGCCGAAGGCGATCAGCATCCCGGTCACGTCCCAGCCGAGGTTGATGTCGTAGGTCGGCCCGAAGACCTCGAGCGGCACGAAGCTCGCCATGGCGAGCACGACCGCGTACACCACAAGCACGATCACACGCGTCAGCGCGACTTTCACCCGCGAGACCGGCTGCGAGAGCACGAACTCCATCGTGCCGGCAGCGATCTCACCGGCGAACGCACGCGAGGCGTAGATGATGACCGCCGAACTCACGATGAGGATCCACATGATGCCGAGATACTCGGTCTGGAAGTAGCCACCGAGCGATGAGAACGGCACCTCCGAGCCGCCGAACACAGCGAGCAACTCCGGTGGGAACGTCTCGATGATGTTCGCGTACTCCTCACCGATGGTCGGGTAGAACCACGTCATCATCCAGGCATACGAGACCAAGCCGATCGCGAACCAGAACATGGAGGTGCGGTGCTGATGCAGTGTGGCCTTGAAAAGTGTCCAGCTCATCACTCCTCCCCTCCTTCGGCAGCGACAGGTTCGGCAGTGTCCCGGTAGTACTCGAGGAAGACGTCCTCGAGACTCGCCTGTTGGATATGCAGATCCAGGACCTGCCGCTCTGCGACACGCTTGATGAGGGCGTCCACCGCGTCACCCCGAGCGCGGGCGGTCAACGACGTGGCGCTGATGGCTGTCACGTTGTCCACACCGGGCACCTGGGCGAGCAACGCGGGATCGACCGGCTCGGCGAACTCGACGCCCACCTGCCGCAGCCGCTTGCCGAGGAGCGCCTTGACGCCCTCCTCGGCTACGAGTTGTCCGCCGCGGATGATACCGACGGTGTCGCACACCCGCTCGACCTCGGAGAGGACGTGGCTCGAGAGGAAGACCGTGCGGCCCTCGGCCACCCGCTCCTCGATGACCGAGTAGACGGTCTCCTGGTTGAGCGGGTCCAGCCCGCTCGTCGGTTCGTCGAGAATCAACAGCTCGGGGTCGTGTGCGAGCGCGAGGATGAGCGCGAGCTTCTGCTTGTTGCCCTTGGAGAGTTCGCGGACACGTCGCGACGGGTCGAACTCGAACCGCTCCAGCAGCTCATCGGCAAGTCTCCCCTTGCCACCGCGGAAGCCCGCCGCGTACTGCATGTGCCAGCGGCCGGTCTCCTTCTCGTACAGCCGCACCTCACCGGCCACATAGCCGATATGGTGCCGCAGGTCCGCGCCGTCGAGAGAGACCGCTTCACCGAGCAGAGTCGCACTGCCAGACGTCGGCTTGAGCATGCCGAGCAGGCAGCGGATCGTCGTCGTCTTCCCGGCCCCGTTCGGTCCCAGGAACCCGTAGACCGCCCCCTGCGGGACGCTCATGGTGAGATCGGCCACGCCTTTGGTCTTGCCGTAGTACTTGGTCAGCGATCGGGTGCTGATTACATCCATGCTCCGGCCCCTTCAAGCCACGCGCGACAAGCGGCCGCGCAACGCACACCGTTCAAGACTACCCGAAACCAACGCTTCGCCAACCTCTTCTGTGGGCCACTGATGGGTATGGACTGTCCGTGACACGGCGCGGATGGGCAGATACTACACAGTCCGGCTGACACTAGGGAGCGCAAAGCGTGACTGACTCGGATCACACCCGGCGGATGTTGATCGTGATCGCGGTCGTTTCGGCCGCGCTCGTGGTGCTCGCCATCGTATGGATGCTGCGACCCGGAAGCATGACCGAGTCCGGGACCACAGAGACTGCAGATACCGGGGAGAGCACCGTGGCCGCCTCCGCCGCGGACGTGGAGACGATGCCGGACACGGCCGCCGCGGAGAGCACCGCGCCCGAGACCGAGACGGCTCCTGCTGCCGACGCTCCCACGACCGCCGAGACACCCGCCCCCTCCGAGCGCGTCCCCGCACTCGTCGTGTCCGTACGGATCGAGGACGGCGCGACCATACTCACCGTCGATTACATCCAGTTCCTGACCGGTGATGAGGCCTCTGCCGCCGCCGCCGACCGCGGCGACGAGTCACCGCCGCCGAACGACTACTACATCGTGAATGACAACACCCGGCTTCGGGAGTTCACGGTGCAGGACGGTATCTCGGTGTTGACGGTCGTGCAAGATGACGGCACCTCGGACCCGGGCGGTCACCTGCTCCCGCTCAACGACTGGGTGACCCGGCTCTCCGGCCCTGCGGGGGACGCATTCAGGTCGAGTTTCTACTGGCTCACCGTGAGCGGTGAGACGATCACGACGGTCGAGCAGCAGTATCTGCCGTAGACCAGCCGTTACCGCTTGCGCCTGCGGGTGGCGTGCTCCGAGCCTTTGCGCGCGCCCTTCTTGAGCCGTGAAAGCACCTCGTCAGTGGTCGTCGATTCGATCTCGGCCTTGAGCTTCACGACCTGGTCGCGCAACCGCGCGGCGTTCTCAAAATCGAGCGCCTCAGCGGCGGAATGCATGTCCTCCTCCATCGCGGCCAGGATCCGGGCGCGCTCCTCGGATGGAAGGCGGCCAAGCTCGGACGCCACATCCACACTCGGCTCGAGCCCGACCCCGGTCTCGCGCACGTACTGCGCGATATCGTGGATGGCTTTCCGGATGGTCTGCGGCTCGATGCCGTGTTCCGCGTTGAACGCGAGCTGCCGGTCGCGGCGTCGCTCGGTCTCATCCATCGCGGTGCGCATGGAGTCCGTGACCTTGTCGGCGTAGAGGATGACCTCGCCGGAGACGTTGCGTGCGGCACGGCCGATCGTCTGGATGAGCGAGCGGTGGTTGCGCAGGAAGCCTTCCTTGTCGGCATCGAGGATCGCCACGAGCGAGACCTCCGGGAGGTCGAGGCCTTCACGGAGCAGGTTGATGCCCACGAGGCAGTCGATCACACCGGCGCGGAGGTCACGCAGGATCTCCACGCGCTCGAGCGTACCGATGTCGCTGTGCATGTAGCGCACCTTGATGCCGTGCTCGAAGAGGTAGTCAGCGAGGTCCTCGGCCATCTTCTTGGTGAGGGTGGTGACGAGCGTGCGTTCGTTGCGCTCGGCCCGCTCGCGCACCTCGGCCATGAGGTCGTCGATCTGACCGTGCGTGGGCCGTACCTCGATCGCCGGGTCCACCAGGCCCGTGGGACGGATGATCTGCTCGACGACGCGCTTGCTCGTGCGCAGCTCGTAGTCGCCGGGCGTGGCCGAGACGAAGATCGTCTGCGGGATGCGCGCGCGGAACTCGTCGAACTTGAGCGGGCGGTTGTCCAGTGCGCTCGGCAGGCGGAACCCGTGCTCCACAAGCGTGAGCTTGCGCGATCGGTCGCCCTCGTACATGCCGTGAAGCTGCGGCACCGTCACGTGGCTCTCATCGATGATGCACAGGAAGTCCGTGCCAAAGTAGTCGATGAGTGTATGCGGCGGCTCGCCGGGACTGCGGCCATCGAGGTGACGCGAGTAGTTCTCGATGCCGTTGCAGTAGCCCATCTCCTCGAGCATCTCGAGGTCGTAGGAGGTGCGCATCTCGAGCCGCTGCGCAGCCAGGAGCTTCCCGTCGGCGTTCAGCTGCACGAGCCGCTCGTGGAGCTCTTCGCGGATCGCACCGATGGCGCCGGTCATCTTGTCCTTGGGCGTCACGTAGTGCGTGGCGGGCCAGATCGGCGTCGCTTCGAAGCGGTTCACCACCTCGCCGGTGACGTTGTCCACCTCGGTGATCGACTCGATCTCATCGCCGAAGAACTCGACGCGGATGGGCAGATCGGCGTAGGGCGGGAAGATATCGAGCACGTCGCCGCGCACGCGAAAGGTGCCACGGGAGAGGTCGTAATCGTTGCGGTCGTACTGGATGTCGATGAGATCGTAGATGAGCTTGTCGCGATCGTACGGCGCCGCCTCGGCGAGGAAGACCGCCATCCCGGCGTAGTCCTCCGGTGAGCCGATACCGTAGATGCAGCTCACGCTCGCGACCACCACGACATCCTTGCGTGAGAGCAGGGCTGCGGTGGCCGCGTGCCGGAGCTTCTCGACCTCGGCGTTGATCGACGCGTCCTTCTCGATGAAGGTGTCCGTGCTCGGGACGTATGCCTCGGGCTGGTAGTAGTCGTAGTACGAGACGAAGTACATGACCGCGTTGTCGGGCATGACGTCGCGGATCTCACTGGCGAGCTGCGCGGCGAGCGTCTTGTTGGGCGCCAAGATCAGCGTCGGCTTCTGAACAGCCTCTATGAGCTTGGTCATCGTGAAGGTCTTGCCCGAGCCGGTCACGCCGAGAAGCGTCTGGTCGGTCAGCCCCGCGCGTACTCCCTCGGCGAGACCCTCGATAGCTACCGGCTGATCACCTGCCGGCTCGAACTCCGAGACGACCTTCAGCTCCCGCATGATCCGTTACACCTCTCTCGGCGCGATCTCCGTGTCCCAGAACGCCGCGATCGCGGCCCGGAACTCGTCCAAGTCGCCATCGTTCTCGATCACGTAGTCGGCGATCTCGCGGCGCTCTCCGTCGCCGGCCTGGCGTGCGATGCGGTTCTCGGTGTCCTCGCGCGACATCCCACGGGCGATCGCACGCTCGATACGCGTCTCCTCGTGCGCCGAGATCGTGAGCACCGCGTCGACCGGCTCGAGGAAGAGTGGGGACTCCACCAGCAGCGGGATGACGAGCACGACCGCCTGGGGCTGCTCGCCCTGGAGAGCGAGCGTGTCGAGCGCGCCCGCCACGGTCGCGAGGATGGCCGGGTGCATGATCGCGTTGAGTTGCTGGGTGGCCTCCTCCGAAGCGAACGCGGCTGCAGCGAGTGCCGTACGGTCGATCCGGCCGTCGGCGCCGACGATCTGCTCACCGAACGCCGCCACGACCCTGTCCTGCACCACGGCAGCCTGCTCGAGCAGCACGTGGCCGATCGTGTCCAGATCGATCACAACAGCGCCACGATCGGCGAAGACCTCGGCAGCGGTCGACTTGCCGGAGCCGATACCACCGGTGAGTGCCAGTACGTACATCGTGTGCCTCCAGACGGTTCGGGGCCGGGCCGCGCTCTCGCGTCAGCCCAGCCCCGGATTGTTCTCCTACGTGTGGTGCGGAGAGGTTACTCCTCGTCGCTCTCGGCGTCGGCGGCATCTTCGACTGCCTCGGCCTCGACAACCTCGACGACTTCCTCGGCTTCGACGACTTCCTCAGCCTCGGTGTCCGCAACCTCGACGACTTCCTCGGCTTCGACGGTCTCGACAGTCTCGACGGCTTCGGCCTCGACACCCTCAACGGCCTCCTCGGCCCCATCCTCGTCCTCGGACGGCGCGGGGATCGCGTCCGGAAGGCCGAGCTCCTCGTTGGCCGCACGGATCGAGAGCGAGATGCGACGGCGGTCCAGGTCGACATCCATGACCTTGACTTTGATCTCGTCGGCTACGCGCACGACATCCTCGGGCTTCTCCACGTGGCCGCGGGCCATCTCGGAGATGTGGACGAGGCCCTCGACGTTGTCACCGATCTCGACGAAGGCGCCGAACGGGACGATCTTCGTGACCTTACCGTCCACGATCACGCCGACGGTGAAGTCCTTGACGAGCTGCTTCCACGGATCTTCCTGGGTCTGCTTGAGGCCGAGGGAGATGCGCTCGCGGCTCATGTCCACGTCCAGGACCTGCACCTCGACCTTATCGCCCACCGCGACGACCTCGGACGGGTGGTTCACGTGGCTCCAGCTGAGCTCGGAGATGTGGACCAGACCATCGATGCCGCCGAGGTCGACGAATGCGCCGAAGTCGACGATCGAGGACACGGTACCCGGCAGGATCATGCCCTTGACCAGCTTGTTGAGCACGTCCTGACGCTCCTGCTTGCGGTCCTCCTCGAGCACCACGCGGCGCGAAAGGACGACGTTGTTGCGGTTGCGGTCCATCTCGATGACACGCGCCTCGAGGCGATCGCCAAGGAACATGTGGAGGTCCTTCACGCGGCGAAGGTCCACGAGCGAGGCAGGCAGGAAGCCGCGAAGGCCGATGTCCAGGATGAGACCGCCCTTGACGACCTCGATGACCTCGCCCTCGACGTTCTCGCCACCTTCGAACTTCTTCTCGATATCGTTCCACGCGCGCTCGTAAGCGGCGCGCTTCTTGGAAAGGATGAGTCGGCCGTCCTTGTCCTCCTTCTGGAGAACGAGCGCCTCGATCTCGTCGCCGAGCTGCACGATGTCAGCCGGATTGGCATCCTTGCGGATTGAGAGTTCGCGCGCCGGGATGACGCCCTCGGACTTGTAGCCGATGTCGAGCAGGACTTCGTCCCGCTCCACCTGGACCACGGTACCGGTCACCAGATCACCGTCATCGAAGTCGGTGATGGTGCCATCGATGAGAGCATGCATCTCCTCATCGGTGTACTCGTGATCGTCCTGCTCGATGTAGCTGCCGTACTCTTCTACCATTGCGGGTGGCCCCTTTCGTGCTTTCGGGGCCCCGGTCCCATGTCGTCTCGGTCGCTTATCTTCCGGTCAGCCATGCTCTCGGGGGCCAATAGGACTGCTCACTACACGCGCACGCGTAGCCGAGAGAGTATAGCACCGTGATGCAATGGATGCGACACCCCCGGAGCTCTACTTCGCGCGGGACCAGTCGGGCCCAGAGCCCACCCCCACCTCGAGCGGCACCGCGAGCTCCGCCACCCCCGCCATCGCTGCGCTGACCATCGCGGAGAGACGCTCGAGCTCCGTGGCGGGGGCTTCGAAGACGAGTTCGTCGTGCACCTGCAGCACCATGCGCGACTCGAAACCCTCGGCACGCAGACGGCGGTCGACCTCGATCATCGCGAGCTTCATGAGGTCTGCCGCCGTGCCCTGCATGGGGTGGTTCATCGCGGTACGCTCGCCGAACGACCGCATGTTGAAGTTGCTGTTCCGTAGCTCGGGGATCGGGCGGCGGCGGCCGAACATCGTCTCGGCGTAGCCCGTCTTGTGCGCCTCGGCGATCGTCTCGTCGAGGTATCCCCTCACCCGCGGGTAGGCGGCGAAGTATCGGTCGATCGTGGCCTGCGCCTCCGCGTATCCGATGCCGAGCGAGTCG
Organism: Coriobacteriia bacterium; assembly: GCA_016933785.1. Classification (GTDB taxonomy): domain Bacteria; phylum Actinomycetota; class Coriobacteriia; order Anaerosomatales; family Anaerosomataceae; genus Anaerosoma. Next base: position 19,359 of record JAFGAG010000017.1, read on the forward strand.
CCCAGCCCGTGCGCCGAGATACCGTACACGATGCCGAAGTTGACCGCCTTCGCCTTGCGGCGCATCTCCGGATCGACGTCACCGGACTCCACACCGAAGACCCTGGCCGCGGTCGCGGCGTGGAAGTCGGCGCCTGAGGTGAAGGCCTCGATGAGTCCTTCATCACCGGAGAGGTGTGCGAGGATGCGGAGCTCGATCTGCGAGTAGTCGGCGCTCACCATGAGATCGCCCTCGCGGGCCGGTACGAACGCTGCACGGATACGTCGTCCGAGTTCGGTACGCACCGGGATGTTCTGCAGGTTGGGACTGCTGCTCGAGAGTCGGCCGGTGGCTGCGACCGTCTGGTTGAACGTGGTGTGCAGCCGCCCGTCCTCGCCGAGCAAGCGCGGGAGCGTGTCGATGTACGTGCTCGTGAGTTTCGTGAGCTCGCGATACGCGACGATCTTGTCGGCTATGGGGTGCAGCAGGGAGAGTGCGGCGAGAACACCCGCGTCCGTGGAGTAGCCGGTCTTCGTCTTCCGCTGTGTGGGCAGCTGGAGCTTGTCGAACAGGACCTCGCCAAGCTGCTTGGGCGAGTCGATGGTGAACTCCGTGCCCGCAAGCTCGTAGATCTCAGCCGCAAGCGACTCGATCTGAGCGTGCGTCTCGGTAGAGAGCGCATCGAGCACGCCACGGTCCAGCCCCACGCCGGTCTCCTCCATACGCACGAGGACGGGCACCAGCGGCATCTCGATCTGCTCGAAGCACCGGGTCGCACCCCACTCCTCGAGCCTGGGAGCCAGTGCCAGTGCCAGCTCTGCGGCGGCGCGTGCCTCAGCGGGGACATCACCCGGTTCGATCGTGCGGCCAAGGTACTCGGCCGCGAGCGAAACCAGATCGTAGTTGGACCGGTTGGACGCAAGCAGGTAACCCGCCAGTCCACAGTCGAAGAGCCGCGCGGGATCGACGTCGCCAGTGGCGCCGGGCACGGTCCCGACGCTCGAGCCCGGGGGGCAGACGCTCTCGACGAGCTCCTTGGTATCCCCTGCGCTCACCCGGCATGTCCTCATGACCGCGGCAAGCGAGTGAGTGGCATCGGCGCCGACGAGGCTCGCCACAGTGCCCTCGTGCGCGAACGCTATCGAGCGCTCGTCCTCGAAGAGGCACTCCCCGCCCGCGGCCCCCGCCGCCACCCCGATGGTGCCTCCGGGTGCATCAGCGACGCACGCTGCGACCCACTTGGCCGCCGCGTCACCCTCGAGCACGCGCCACTCATCCGCAGGGCACTCCCCAGCGGATCGCTCCTCACACCCCGCTCCGTCGGCACGCATCGATCGCACGCGCGGGATCAGCGACGTGAACGCGAGATCCGTGAGCGCCTCAAGCGCGGTCGGCTCGTCCCAGACGCCCCACGTCACGGTGCCGAGGTCGACTTCCACCGGCACGTCGCAGCGGATCGTCGCCACCACCCGGCTCGCGAGCGCGGAGTCCACGTTCTCGCGTACGTTCTCACCGAGCTTGCCTTTGATCTCATCGGCGTGCTCGAGAACCGCGTCGAGCGTGCCGTACTGCTGCAGCAGCTTGGCTGCGGTCTTCTCGCCCACACCCGGGATGCCCGGGATGTTGTCCGAGGGGTCCCCCTTGAGGCCCAGGAAATCCGCCACCTGCCCCGGGGCCACGCCATAGCGCTCGACGACCGCGTCGTGGTCGTAGACGAAGATGTCTGTGATGCCCTTCTTCGTGCTCACGACCCGCACGTTCTCGTCCACGAGCTGTAGCGCGTCTTTATCGCCCGTGATGAGCAGCACCCGCATGCCCTCGGCGGAACCGCGCGCCGCGAGCGTACCGAGGATGTCGTCCCCCTCCCAGCCGTCCACCTCGACGATCGGCACCGCAAGCGCGCCGAGCAGCTCCTTGATCATCGGGAACTGCGTCTTCAGATCGGGATCCGTAGGCGGACGTTGGATCTTGTACTGCGCGAGCGCATCGGTGCGGAACGCCGGCTTCCCGCGGTCGAACGCGACGACCACGCCGTCCGGCCCGAGGTCCGCCACCATCTTGAACAGCATCGACATGAAGCCGAAGACGGCGTTGGTGGGCCGCCCGTCGGGAGCGGTCATGGACGGCGGTAGCCCGTGAAACGCGCGGTGAAGCAGGCTGTTTCCGTCGACGACAGCGATGGTGCGCTCGGGCATGAGGTACCTTTCGGGTACGAACTCGGCAAGCGCGCTCCCGTGTGGCCGCGCGCGTGTGATGATTCTACCCGAGGTGGCTGACATGGGTTTCTTCAACTGGGCTGCACCGCTCGTGCGCCGCTACGGCGATCGCTTCACCGCAGAGGACGCGGGAACGATCGCCGAATGGCTACGCCCGGCGGTGACGCCTGGTGGCCATATGCTCGACGTAGGCGGTGGTGCCGGACAGCTTGCAGCGCTTCTCGCTGCAGCGCTGGATGCCCACGTGACGGTGCTCGACCCGACCGCCGAGATGGTGGCGCATGTGCCCACGAGCGAACGCGTCATAGGGGTTCAGGGCACCGCCGAGGCGATGCCGCTTCCCGACAACGACTTCGACGCCATCGTCGTGACCGACGCCTTCCATCACTTCCGCGATCAGGGCGCCGCGGTGGCCGAGTTCGCGCGTGTCGTCCGCGACGGCGGCCTCGTGCTGGTGCTCGACCTCGACCCGCGCCCACTGTCGATGCGTCTCATCCGGCTCGGCGAGATGCTGCTTGGCGAGCCGGGCACGTTCATGACTCCCGAGCAGATGTGCGCGTTCATGAGCGAGCACGGGGTCGACGGTGAGTGCGAGCCACTCCGCAAGGCCGACTATCGGTTCCTGGGCACGGTCAGGAAGACCGACTCCCGCTGAACGCCCGCAGCCGAACAAGAAACGGAGGCCCGCCCCCGCAAGGGAGACGGGCCTCCGCGTACGTTCCACGCTGTGTTGCTGCGTCCTTGATCGCTACTTCACGACGCCGGCGACAGCGTCACGGACCAGCTGTGAGATCGCCCCGGTACCGCCGTAGAAGCGAACGGTGACGATGTCATCGCTGTTGGCGAGAAGCGCGGCGCGCGTGGCAGCGGTGAGTTCGGTCGAGCGCGTGAGCAGCATGACCGATCCAGCCCTGCCCTGCACAACCCCACCGGCAAGCGCATCGGGGAAGTCCTCACCCGTGGCGATTCCGACGCCGTCCCACACATGCCCGGCCTCGTCGACCGCATAGGTGGCGATGACCACGGCAGTCGCGTAGCGATCCGCTCCACCGAGGCGGACGACCGCACCCTCGCCGAGCTCACCTTCGAGATAGTCGGAGACGGGCTTGGAGACGGCGCCGTCACCACCGAGGACGAGGACCTCGGTCATCTCAGCAAGAGCAGTCTTGGACGCAGCCGTCAGGCCGCTCACCGGTTGCGCGAGGTACAGTGGCCAGCCCTGCGCGGCCGCGAGAGGAGCCGCAGCAAGCGCGTCAGCGAAGTCGGCTCCAGTCGCGACGAGTGCGGTACCGGCGAATCCGGCACCCTGCTCCTCGATCACGCGAGCAGCCACGGCCTCGGCGGTCTTGTAGCGGTCATCCCCGGCGATCCGCTCGACGGTGATCGCGTTGTCGATCGCGTTCTCGACGTTCGCCGAGACGGCACCCAGGCCACCGATGATGACGACCTTGGTAGCGCCGAGGCGCTCGATCTCATCGGCCACCGACTGGGGCAGTGTTTCGGTACCGGTCAGCAGCACCGGCGCATCCAGCACGCCAGCGAGCGCGGCACCGCCGAGGGCGTCAGGCCAGTTCATGGCCGTGGCGAGAATGACCACATCCGAGCCCCCGGGGAACGCCATGACGGAGGCAGCGATCGCCGTATCGACGCGCGTCGAGCCGACGACCTCGACCACCGGCGGTAGGGCAGCGGCCACCCTGATGGTGACGGTGGCGACATCCGACTGCACCGTGCCGTCGAATGCCCTGTAGGTGAAGGTGTCCTCACCGGAAAAATCGGCTGCGGAGATATACACGAGACTGCCATCGGCATCGAGCGCGAGCGTGCCATTGGCAGGTCCGGTCACCTTGATCGCGGTAAGTGGGTCCCCGTCAGCGTCAGTGTCGTTCGTGAGCACGCCTGCGGCCCCGACATACAACGGCTGACCGGATCCGACCTCGTAGGCGTCATCGGTGGCGACCGGCACGGTGTTGGAAACCGCGATACTCACCGTTCCGAGTGACGAGTACATGCTGTTACTCACGAGATAGGTGAAGCTGTCGACGCCGGTGAAGCCGGCGCTGGGTGTGTACGTGAAGCTGCCATCGGCCGCAAGTACGGCCGTGCCGTTGGCCGCGTCGCTCTCAAGCGACACAGTCAGCGTCTCGGCAGCGGCGTCGCTGTCGTTGGCAAGGACACCCTCACTCGCAGCGACCGTGAGCGGCGCACCCTTGGTGGTGGCGTACGCGTCATCGGCAGCTACCGGCGGTGCGCCGAAGACGAACATCGCGTACAGGTCGTCGCTGTCACTGATACCGTCACGATTGACCGGCTTGCCGAACTCATCGAGCTCCTCGCGATGATCGTGCCATGCCACGATGCCGTCGGCGGTCGTGGTGCGGCCGGCGTACTGGATCCACTGGCCCGCATCATCGTCGTAGACGGCGGGAACGAGGCATGTCTCTTCTTCTGAGGCCAGGTCGAAACCGTAGACCTCGTAGACGCCGACGCGGTTATCGTGCCAGGTCACCAAACCGTCGTTGATGACGGGATGGGTGCGATAACTAGTGTCATCGGCTGTGGAGAGTGTGGTCGTGGTCCGCGTGGCGGTATCGTACATGTGGATCGAGTAGGAGGACCGGCTCCAGTCGTACGTGTACTCCTGGTACACGACCTTGCCGCCGTCGGTGGAAGGACCTTCATAGCTCCTGTACTCGACACCGCTGATGTACGAACCCTCGGCGACCAGTGTCGCCTCGCCGGACTCGAGTTCGTACGCCCAGATGTTGTTGTAGTACCAGCCAGTCGGGACTTCCTCACGGTAGACGACCCAACCATCCCCGATCTCGGCCGCTCGTTGATTTCTCTGACCTGCAGCGATCGGCATCGATGTATCGGCGGCGGAGAGGTCGTACGACCAGATATCGTAGGTCCATCCAAATTCGGAGTTCCAATACCGGTTGTTGACGACGATATCGCCCTCGATGGCGGGGTTGCCTTCGTTCGCCTCCAGGCTCTCGTCCGAGAGCCTCCGCTCTTCTCCGGTGGCGAGGTTGTAGGCGTAGATGGCGCAGTAGCCTCCGTCTTCTGGATTATGCGAGTACACGACCCAGTCGCCTGAGATGCTGGGGTTGGACTCGGAGCCACGGTGATCGGAGACCTGGACCTCTTCGCCGGTGATGAAGCTGTAGGCGTAGATGTCCGACTCTTCGTCATTGGTGCAGAAGCGGTTGTCCTTCCACACGATCCATGGATAGTCGATATCCGGCTGGACCTGTCCCTGGTTGGCGAGCGAGACTGGGAACTCCTCCCCCACTTCGCACACCGGCGCTGCCATCGCCAGGTTCATCGGCATGAGGCCGACCACCAGGACGATGGCGAGCACTAACGAGAGCGAACGCTTCCGCATAGGTACCCCCCTTGTATCGCACGCCGGCAGATTCCGGCGCACTCCTACGATTTTGGCACGCCTCAGAGTGTACCTTGAGCGACCCCGCGAATCGGTGACTGTTGACGCAGACGCACCGTGGCCGGGCGATTTCCGACGGATGGCAGCCCGCAGTGGACGAACGTACGGAACGGGGGGCCGAACGGTCGCCTCTTTCAGCTCCGCCAGAGGTACCCTACGCTCCGCACGGTCTCCAGCCGACGGGAGTACTCGGGCCCGAGCTTGGCGCGCACGCGACGCACGTGCACGTCCACGGTGCGCGCACCGCCGAAGTAGTCTGTCCCCCACACCTTCTTGAGCAGCAGCTCACGGCTGTACACGCGGTTCGGGTGTGTCACGAGGAACGCGAAGAGCGCGTACTCGAGATACGTGAACTCCACCGGCCTGTCATCCACGTGCGCCTGGTAGGTCGCTAGGTTGAGCGTAAGCCCGTCGATGCGCAGGACATCCTGAGCATCCGACTCCTCTCCCGGCCACAGCAGCCCCCGCACCCGCGCCGCAACCTCCTGCGACGACGAACCTCGGGTCACGAAATCGGCAGCCAAACGCACCGGCATCCGCAGACGCCCGAGCGCGTCGGGCTCGAGGATGAGCAGTAGCCGCACATCGGAGCCGAGGGCGGCAGCGGCCTCCGCGAGTTCGATCGCCGCATCAGGCGTGCGCCCTGCATCGACGATGACGAGGTCGGCCGGCTCGGCAGACATGCGCGTGGTGAGATCGATCATCGGGCAGTACAGGATGGCCACGTCGAGCGCGCCGATGCCCGCCTGCACCCACGCGCGGGTGTGGACGTCGTCTGCGGCGATGAGCACGCGCTTCACATGCATCCGGCCAGTCACCCCCTCTGCGTCCTGTGGGTCAGCATAACTCTACGGATACGTGCAGCGCCGGACAGGACCGAAGTCCCGCCCGGCGCCATTGCCGTCATGCGATCCGCCGGACCGGCACCCGGCGGCAGTGCGTGATCCCCTAGAGGATCGAGAGGTACTTGTCCTGCTCCCAGGCCGTGACCGTGGCCACGTACTCGCTCCACTCGGCTTTCTTGTTCGCCACGAAGAAGCTGTGGATGTGCTCGCCGAGGACGTCCCGCATGAGCTCCGAGGACTCGAAGCACGCGATCGCTTCGCCGAGGTCCTTGGGCAGCGTCTGGATGCCTGCCGCCTCGAGCTCCGCCTCGGTCATGTCGAAGATGTTGTTGGTCGCCTCGGGCATGAGGGTCAGGCCCTCTTCGATGCCTTTGAGACCGGCGCCCAGCATGACCGCGAAAGCCAGGTACGGGTTGGCCGAGGGATCCGGCGAGCGCAGCTCGACGCGGGTCGCGACTTCCTTGCCGGGCTTGTACATCGGCACACGGACCATGGCAGAGCGGTTGCGGCGCGCCCACGTGACGTACACCGGAGCCTCGTAGCCCGGAACCAGACGCTTGTACGAGTTCACGAACTGATTGGTGACCGCGCAGAACTCAGGCGCGTACTTGAGCAGACCGGCGATGTAGCTCTTGCCGACCGCGGAGAGGTTGTAGCCTTCGGGATCATCGGCATCGAACATCGCATTGCCCTCAGCGGTGAAGAGGCTCTGGTGCACGTGCATCCCCGAACCGTTCTCACCCTGGATCGGCTTGGGCATGAAGGTCGCGTACACGCCGTTCTTGTGCGCGATCTCCTTCACGGTAAGGCGGTAGGTCATGACGTTGTCGGCCATGGTGAGCGCGTCGGCGTAGCGCAGGTCGATCTCGTGCTGGGACGGCGCCACCTCGTGATGCGAGTACTCCACCGGGATGCCAAGCTTCTCGAGTGTGAGCACCGTCTCACGGCGAAGGTCGCTCGCCACGTCGAGCGGCGTGAGGTCGAAGTAGCCGCCGCGGTCGAGCGTCTCCGTGCCTTTGCAGTCGGAGAAGTAGAAGAACTCGAGCTCGGGGCCCACGTACATCGTGTAGCCCATGTCGGCAGCCTTCGCGAGCACGCGCTTGAGTGCGTAGCGGGGGTCGCCCTCGAAGGGGGTGCCGTCCGGGTTCATGACATCGCAGAACATCCGGCCGGTGCCACCGTTGTCCCCACCGTTGGTGCGCCACGGCAGCATGGTGAAGGTGGAGGGGTCCGGGTACGCGACCATGTCCGACTCCTCGATGCGGGTGAAACCGTCGATCGAGGAGCCGTCGAAGCCCATGCCCTCCTCGAAAGCGCCTTCGAGCTCGCTGTCGGTCACCGCGAAGCTCTTGAGGAATCCGAGCACGTCTGTGAACCAGAAGCGGATAAAGCGGGTTCCCCGCTCCTCAACGGTCTTGAGTACGTAGTCCTTGTCCAGCGTGGTAGCCATCGTGGTGTCCTTTCGATGAGTCACGGTTCTAGTGCAGCGTATGGTCGGTGTGTTTCGTGAGTGTTTCGAGCGCGAGAACGGGGCGAGAAACCTGTTCAACCCCGGTGGTGCTGTGCGAAAGTGTCGGGAAACCCCCGGGGAGGGAGCGCACATGATCCGCGGCACCGCCGTCCACCTGACACGTTTCGACGAAGCTAACGCCGAGCAGGCCCGTGCGTGGCTGAACGACCCCGATGTGAACGAGTGGATGCTCTCCGGACAGCTGCCGATCTCCCGCGCCCAGGAAGCGGGCTTCTACGAGCTCACCGAGCGCCAATGGAACGAGGGCTCCGCCTATCGCTTCGAGATCCACGCCGCCGATGACGGCCGCTTCATCGGCATCTGCGGACTGGACTCCACGGACCTCGTGCACCGCACCGGCGAGGTGGGCATCTTCATCGGGTCGCTCGCCGACCAGAACCGGGGCTACGGGCGCGACGCGATCGTCACGCTGCTGCGCTTCGGGTTCGATGCCCTCGGCCTGCACCGTATCGCGATCAAAGCCAACGCCGAGAACGAGCGCGCCGTGCATCTCTATTCGTCGATCGGCTTCGTGGAAACCGGCCGCGAACGCGACGTCGTGTTCATGCGCGGCCGCTTCCGCGACCACGTCTGCTTCGACATGCTCGAGGACGAGTTCCGCGCGCGCTATGGAGGGTCGGCCGCTCACAGCGAGGCGTAGAGCTTCGCGTAGGGACGGTGGCTCATCGGCGCGATCCGCGTGAACGGTGCCGAGAGGATCTCGTCGGCATCCATCCCCATCGCCTCGGCGTACTCCTCGACGATCGGCCTCAGCTGCGCGACATCGGCCTCTGTGGCCTCCGTGAGGCCCACCTCGGCACCGCACTGCCACGACTCCACCGTGCCGCGCACGTAGATGACGCCGCCGTGCATGCCCGCGCCGAGGAACGAACCCGCGATCGGCTGTGCCTCGTCGCGGCCGTTCATACCGAGGAGCACCAGCACGCCACCGGCCATGTACTCGCCGAAGAAGTCGCGTGCCTTGCCGCCGCACACGAGCACGGGGACATGCTTCTCGAACGCCTTCATGTGAATGCCGATGCGATACCCCACATCGCCGCGCACGAAGACGCGCCCGCCGCGCATGCCGTAGCCGAGCACGTCACCGGCGTCACCGTGCACGATGACGCGGCCCGAGCTCATGGTGTTGCCGACGCCATCCTGCGCGTTGCCGAAGACCTCGATCTCGGCGCCGTCCATGAACATCGCCGTGTCGTTCCCGACCGTGCCGTGGGCCTCGATGCGAACGCCCGAGTCGCGGAGCCCGGCGCCGATGTAGCGCTGACCGTTCACGCCGGTGACCCGTACGTCACACACACCGGCATCCATGAGTCGCCTGATCGTGTCGTTGAGTTGCTGGAAGTACACGCCTGTGCTGTCCACGACCGCGGCCTCGCCGTCCCGTTCCACCATCGGCGCGACCTGCCGGTACCCCTCGATCACGCCCTGTGGCGGGATGCTCGTCGCTGCTTTCACCATCTCCGGCACCCCTTTCCTAGAGTCCGGCCGGCTTGACGCCGAGGATCCGGCACGTCTGTTCATCGAGCCCGATCGCGCGCAGCCGCTCGCGGCTCCCGCGCAGGCTCTCGACTGCGTTCACACCGAGCGCGCCGAGGATCTCCTGCAACTCGTGGCTCCATGCGTGCACGAGGTTGGTGAGCCGCTCGGCCCCCCACTCGGGATCGATACGTCGCGTCAGTTCGGGCTTCTGCGTGGTGATGCCCCACGAGCACTTACCGGTGTGGCAGCTCTGGCAGAGATGACATCCGAGCGCGAGCAGCGTTGCCGTTCCGATCGCCACCACATCGGCGCCGAGCGCGATGGCCTTGGCGGCATCAGCCGAGGATCGGATTGAGCCTGCCGCGACGATCGATGTCTGGTTGCGGATGCCTTCGTCGCGCAGACGCTGGTCAACGGCCGCAAGCGCGATCTCGATCGGGATGCCGATGTGGTCGCGCACCACCTGCGGGGCCGCGCCGGTGCCGCCGCGGAAGCCGTCCAGGTAGATGTAGTCAGCGCCTGCGCGCACGATGCCCGAGGCGATTGCGGCCACGTTGTGCACCGCGGCGATCTTCACGCCCACCGGCTTGTAGCCGCTCGCCTCCTTGAGCGCATAGATGAGTTGCCGCAGGTCCTCGATCGAGTAGATGTCGTGATGGGGCGCGGGCGAGATCGCATCGCTCCCCTGCGGGATCATGCGTGTGGCCGACACGTCACGATCGATCTTCTCGCCCGGCAGATGGCCGCCGATGCCCGGCTTGGCGCCCTGTCCGATCTTGATCTCGAGCGCAGCGGCGCGGTCGAGCACCTCGGGGCTCAGCCCGAAGCGCCCGGAGGCGACCTGCACGATGATGTTGTCCTGGTAGGGGTAGAGGTCTTCGTGCATGCCGCCCTCACCCGTGTTCATCAACGTCCCGAGCCGTGTGGCAGCCATCGCGATCGACCGGTGCACGTTCAGTGACACCGAGCCGTAGCTCATGGGCGAGAACATGATGGGGGTGTCGAGCTTGAGCGCCCGCGCAAGGCCGGCGTCCTCGGCCAGGCGGAACCCGCCGTTGCCGTCAGGCTCGACCTTCACGCTGTCCGCCTTGCGGCCGAGGTAGGTGCGTAGCTCCATCGGCTCGCGCAGCGGATCGATGGACGGGTTGGTCACCTGGCATGCGTCGAGCACGAGCTTGTCGAAGATGCGCTCGTAGGGCTTGGGATTGCCCATCGAGGTGAGCAGCACGCCACCGGTCTCGGCCTGGGTCCACACGCCCTTGCGCGCTTCAGCCGACCAGTTGTCGTTGTCGCGGAATGCAAGCGTGTTCTTCTCGATGGTGATGCAGTGCGCCGGGCAATACGTCACGCACCGGTGGCACGCGCGGCACTTCTCATCGTGCGGGATCGGACGCTCGTTGAAGTCGTAGACGCCCCACCCGCACTGCTGCACGCAGCGTCCGCACTTGTGACACTTGTCGTAGTCGATCTTCACCCGGAATTCGGGCTGTACGAGAGTCTGCTGCATGCTATACCGCCACTTCCATGAGTTCGTCGCAGGCCTCGGCCGCTGTCACGGCACACGAGATCTCTCCGGCCGTCGCATGCAGCTGGTTGTGGAACGGCAGATCCATCCCCTTCACGCGCGCGACGACCGGCTCGCCAGCCCGTGGGGTCCACAAGACGTCGGGTGCTTCCATGACGGTGCGGATGGCGCTCTCCTCCGAGGCGACCATCAGCGTGCTACCCGTGCGCGCAGCCACGAGCGGGCGGAGTTTGATGCGGTCGTTCAAGGCGACCATGCCGCCGTTGAAGCCGAGCACGATCGCGAAGGGGCCGTTGAGCATCCCTGGGCCGTAGACGGCCCGGAGCGACCGCATGAGCGATGCCTGCTCGGCGTCCATACGCTCGATATCGGTCCACAGTGGTGGCGCGAGCACCTTACACGCGAGCTCCACGGGCAACTGATGGCGACGGAGCAGGAGGTCGAAGAGGTACGCGGCGACCTCGGTGTCGGTCCCAAGCGAGCACGTGTAGCCGAACTGCTCGAGATAGCGGGAGTTGATGCCGTAGCTCGAGATCTCACCGTTGTGCACGATCGACCAGTCCAGGAGCGTGAAGGGGTGCGCGCCTCCCCACCAGCCGGGAGTGTTGGTCGGGAACCGGTTGTGCCCCACCCACGTGTGGCCCGCGTATTCCTCCAGGCGGAAGTAATGACCGATCTCCTCGGGATACCCCACTCCCTTGAACGCACCCATGTTCTTGCCCGATGAAGCGACGAACGCGCCATCGACGCCTGCGTTGATCGCCATGACCACACCTACGACGAGGTCCTCAGGAGTGAGCTCCTGCTCCTCGAGGATCTCCTCGCGCGGCATCATGAAGTAGCGCCACAACAGCGGTGCGTCGTGGATGCCCTTGACCGCGCGCGTGGGCATCGGCTCGGCGTGCTCGATCAAGAAGCGGCCGGCCAGGATCTCCTCGGCCTCGGTCTTGGCCCGCAGGTCGTGGTACATCATGTGGAAGCAGAAGTGGTCCGGGTAGTCGGGGTAGATCCCGTAACCGGCAAAGCCGCCACCGAGGCCGTTGCCGCGATCACGCTGGACGGCCATCGCGCGGATCGGCTCCTCGCCGCTCATGAGCGCGCCGCTCTCGTCGCAGATGCCCATGAGACCGCAGCCGCCGTGGATCTTGAACGGCGACTCCTCGCGGTAGTTCGCGGGCGCGAATCCGTCGTACCGGCTGAGGTCGTATGCCATCTTCCTCACTCCTTTTCCGCTGTGGCCGTGAGTCGACCGGGCGCGTCGCTGGTTCCGGACGCGTCCGAGCCGAGCAACCGGCCGATGACGTCGCCGCCGCCCGTGGGAAGCGGGGCGAGACCGAGTTTCTTGCGTGCGCCCTCCTTAGGCCGTCCGAGTGCGCCCGTCGAGAGGAACTCGGCGTATGCCGCAGTCACGCTCTCCGGGCCGCATCCGCGACCCATCGCGAGCTCCTTGAGCTGCCTGAAGACGCCCGCCATACCGATGCGGCTATGGCACATCTCCTGGCACGTGTAGCACTCAAGGCACTTCCAGAGATCGCCTTCGGCGAGCACCTCATCGAGGCGACCCTCGAGTAACGCCGCGATGATGTCGTTGGGCTGGAAGGAGGGGTCGACCTTGCAGACCGGGCAGTCGTCCTTGCACGCCTGGCATGAGTCGCACTTCACGAGAAGCGAGACATCGAAGTGCTCGGCGAGTCGACGCCTGTCTTCGGTGCGCGTCTCCCACGCCGCGAGGAACGAGTCCACCGGTACGCGGTGCATGCCGAGGCCGATCTCGTCCGGCGCGTGTCCCATCGCGAGCGCGATCAGCTCCGAGAGGTAGAAGACCGGGACGTGGACGTCTTCGTTGCCCCGCTGGAGCGCGGCCTGGTTGAGATCGAACTGCTGGAAGCAGCTCGGACAGACCACGACGAGTGCGTCGGCGCCCTCGGCTTGCACGTCGTAGAGCTTGCGACGGCAGAACGCGAGTGAGCCCTCTCGCTCGCCCACGCGGTCGAGCGCGCCCCCGCAGCACTGCATCTTGGTGGTGTAGTCCACGACCTTCGCGCCGAGCGCCGAGACGAGCTCCTCGACCTTCGTCGGATTGAGCGGATCGTCCCAGCGCACCGCGGGCTGGGGACGCAACAGGTGACAGCCGTAATGGACGGCCACGCGCATGCCGGAGAGCGGCTTCGTGACCCGGGCTGCGAGCGCCCCGGCGCCCACGGTATCGGCAAGCCACTCGGCAAAGTGCATGATGTCCAGCGCGCCCTCGTAGCGCAGACCCTCGGCAGCAAGGCGCTGGTTGATGCGCTCCCTGCTCCGCCAGTCGCTGGCGAGGTGGCTCGCGGCCTCCTTGAACGTGGAATAGCAGCCGTTGCACGGAGTCACGACGCCGAGCGATGCCCGCTCCACGATCGCGAGGTTGCGCGCCGCCGCGGTGTGAAACGCGTCCTCGTCGTTCGCCTTCACGAGCGTGCCCTCAGGGCAGCACGTGTGGCCGGCGAGCTCGTGGACGGTCGCGCCGAGGTCTTCGAAGACCACGCGCGTCGCCTTCTCGATGAAGGGGAACCTCGCGGGGATGGTGCATCCCCAGAAGACCGCGAACTCCCGCATCGTCCACTCACCTCCACTGCCCGGAAAACGAAAAACGCCCACCCGGACCGTCTATTGGTCCGTGTGAGCGTCGTTGCTCGTCTCTTCTATTCGGCTCGCCATTGAGCCGTGCAGCGATTCTAGCAGGCGCGCGCCCTCATGGGAAGTGGCGCCGAAACGCGCGTGAAACGAAGCGCGCTCCCATCGCTCCCGGGTCGGGCTCTACCAGAGTGCTTCTATCGCGCAGCGTACGTCCGTGCTGATCGCTCCGGTTCCGCCGAAGACCGTGACCTGTGGGGGCCGTCCGCCGGTGAGATAGCTGGCGACTCCCGCGTGCAGCGCCGTTGGAGGCGTGATGAGGAGCGGGCCGTTGTGATCCGCGCACAGTACCGCCCCGGTGAGAGCATCCGGAAACGTCGCGCCGGTCGCCACGCCGGCCGATATGCTCGGCGTCGGCCAGAACTCCCCTGCGATGGCAAGCGATGTCTCGTACCTCGTCGGACCGGCCAGACGCTTCACCGTGCCCGATACGTACGGATCGATCGCCGCAGCGACCGCAGCGTTCACGACTGACTCGCCCCCGGCGATGTATGCCCTCAAGAACGGTGCATGGCCGGACAGGTAGTCGCGGACCGTGACAGGAAGCTGATCGGTGCCCGTGAGCAACACCGGCATCTGGAGATGCGCTGCCGGCGCCGACGCGCTGAGCGCATCGGGGAAGTCGCCGCCGTACGCGAGGAAGAACCGGTCTGCTCCCGGCAGCTTCTGCGCGACGAGCACCGAGGTCTCGTAACGGTCGGCGCCCCCGAGACGGGTGACCGCGTAGCCCCGCGAGCCGAGCACGGTGTCGACCGACCCCGGCACGGCGCCCGTTCCGCCCACGACATGGACCCTACCGCCAGGCCGGAGCACTCGATCGAGCTCCGCGAGCGTCGCAGCGGAAAGGCCAGCCGCATCGCTCAATAGGATGGGCCCACGCTCCTCCGCCGCAAGCGGCCCCGCGACCATCGCGTCGGCGTAGTTCGTGCCGGTGCATACCACCAGCGAGTCCACCGAGTCCGGCAGAGGATAGAGCGCCTTGCTCACCTCGATAGCGGTCCCGTACCGGTCAGCGCCGTACAGTTCCTCGGCCGAGAGGACCCACCACCGGGCGACGCCTTCGAACCCGGCGGTGTGCAGGTAGCTGCCGGTGGGGTCGAGCTCCATGAGCGACACACCCTGCCCCGGAGCCTCACCAGGCTGGATCGCGATGTAGCCTCCGAGACCGCTCGTGGATTGGAAGACGCCACCGGTGTGATCGGTCCCCAGGTCCGTGCCAAGGAACACTCGACCCTTGGAGTCGGTGGTGATCGCACGGATCCGGCCGTCACAGGATGTAGTGACCCCGGCCCAGCTGTCGCCGTAGGTGTCGCTGTACCGGAGATAACCGTTGACCGCAGCGTAGACGCGGCCGAGATGGGCACGGTCGACGCGCACGTCCTTGACCGGGATGTCCGCGAATGCACGGGCCCAGGTGACGCCGTAGTCGCTGCTGTAGTAGAGACCGCCCCCGGTGCCCCCCGTCCCGTCGTTCGCGGCCACGAACACCCGCCCGGTGGCCGCAACGTCGATGGCGTTGACCGATCCCGGCGTCGCGGTCGGTGTCTTGACCTCGCGAGACGTCCAGCTGAGCGCGTTGTTGGTCGTGAAGTCCAGCCACGCACGGGGCGTGGGTACGTTGTTGGCCGCTATGAAGATGCGGTCACTGTCGCCCGGGTCGACACGGATGTCGATGATGTCGTGCCCAGGGAACGCGCCGAGCGATGTCCACGTCGTCCCCGCGTTCGTCCCGCTCCAGAGAGTGCTGCCACCTGCCAGCAGCGCCGCGCCGCGCATCGCGAGCGCCACGTCGCCGATGTCGACCAGTGCGTTGTCACTCCCCGAGATCGGCGCCCAGTTCGCGCCACGATCGAGGGACTTGTACACAGCCCCCGGTGGGTCGGTCAGGTATGCGGTGGAAGCGTACAGGCGCGTCGGTAGCGTGGGGTCGACCGCGAGTCCCGTCACCCAGTTGTTCTCCCACGAGCTGGTATCGAGCTTCTGCGGCGCCAGTTCCCGGACCGAGTCCGCGTGGGCGATGGCCGGCAGCGCCAGCAGGAGCGTGAAGCAGAGAACGACGGCCGTGATCCCTGACTTCATAATGGGTCTCCCCTCCCCGATGGTAGCTACTTCCTACCCAGGCGGAGGGCTGATGTCACGCCTCGGCTTCTGCCGCGAGCACGACCGCGTCTGCAACCTGCCTGAGCGTCATGCGCCGGTCCATCGCGAGCTTCTGCAGCCTCCTGAACGCCTCGGGCTCGGTGAGCCCTTTGGCCATCAGTACGCCCTTGGCGCGGTCGAGCGCTTTGCGTGTCTCGAGCCTGTCGGAGAGGTCGTCCACCTCAGTCTCGAGCGCCCTGGCCTCGGCGAACCGTGTCGCGGCGATCGTCATCGCCGGCACGACGTCGGCGCGGGTGAACGGCTTGACCACGTACGCCATCGCGCCCGCCGCAGTCGCATCCTCCACGTAAGCCTGCTGGGAGAACGCGGTCACCATCACCACCGGAGCGATCCGCTCCTCGCCGATGACGCGCGCCGCCTCCAGACCGTCGGTGCCCGGCATCTTCACATCCATGAAGACGATATCGGGCCGGAGCTCACGCGCCTTGGAGATCGCCTCGGCGCCATCCCGCGCCTCACCCACGACCTCGTGCCCCTCCTCGGAAAGCATCTCTCTGAGGTCCATGCGGATGAGCGCTTCATCCTCGGCGATCAGTACGCGCATGCTCTCTCCTCACCCCGCCGCGGAAAGCGGCACGACCACGGTCACACGGGTCTCATCGCCCGCATGGAACGCGAGCGTCCCGCGCAGATCGTCTTCCACGACCGTCTTGACGATAGCGAGGCCGAGATGCGATGACGAACCGGCCTCGAAGCCCGGCTCGAGCGCTCCCGCGCTGTCGCGGACCTCGAGCGTGACGTCGGTCACCCGGCGCTGCAAGGACACGGCGACCGATCCGCTGCCGAGCGGGCCGACACCGTGCTCGATCGCATTATGCACGAGCTCGGCCACCACCAATGCGAGCGAGGTCGCCACCTGTGCGGGAACGAGCCCGGTGTCACCCTCGACCGTGATCTCGATCGCGCTGTCCTGACCCGTCAGCCCACGCCTCACCATGTCCACCACCGTGGACATGGCAGCGGCGAGATCAACCGACTCGTCGGCCGAAGACGCGAGCATCTCGTGCACGACCGCCATCGAGGAGACACGCTCCACCGCTTCTTCCAACGCGCGGGCCGCCTCCTCGCTCGTCGAGCGGCGTGCCTGGATGCGCAGGAGTGACGCGATCGTCTGCAGGTTGTTCTTCACCCGGTGGTGCACCTCGCGGATGGCCATCTCCTTGACGTGCAGCTCCTGGTCGCGGCGGACCGCGTCTGTCACGTCTTCCACGAGCACCAGGGCGCCGCCCGCGAGACCGATCGTGCGATACCGTAGGCTCCGGCCACTGACGGCGACGGTGACGCCGCGCGCGCTGTCACTGCCGAGCACCGGCGCCACCGCCGTGGCGCCTCCGGGGATCGTCGCCGAGGCGCTGCCCTCGAGCGAGCCCTCGAGACCGGCGAGCCGCAGGATGTTGACCGCGTTAGGGCTTGCATACGCCACGACCCCATCGGTGGCGACCTCCATGACCCCGTCTCCCGCGAGCCGGGACGTCGCGTACAGCCCGCCGGTGTCCAGGTCGGTCAGAGGTCCTTGCTGCATCCGCTCGAGCACGCTCGCAGCGAGCCGCATGAACGCGACCTCCATCTTGCCCGGCGCTTCGGCGACGGGTTGCGCCACGTGGCGAACGGCTACCGCATACGGCCGATCGGGTGGACCGATCGGGTAACCGGTGGCGGTGAACGCGATCCCCTTGCGGACCCGCCGCTTCACACTGCACGCCGGTGCGCCGGTCTCGAGCGCGTCGTAGGCCTCGGGCTCCTCAGTCCGGTCCACGGACTGCCCGAGCCTAGTGACGGGTACTGCCGACATCGCGGTCATCGGACGGGCATCGGCCACCACGAGCAGTCGGCCGTCGAGCGGGACGAGCAGCGTGACATCGCCGTAGCCGAGGTCAGCGGTCAGCTGGAGGTTGGCTGCCACGTTCTCCACGTGAGCGCGCGAAACCGGATCCAGCGTGTCGGGCAGTGTGATGGGATCGTCCATGCGAGGAGTATACGCGCGCCAGGTCGCGCAGGAGAATCGGCGTTCGGGCTCTGTTGACACCAGGCCGATACCAACTGGAGCGCATGACCGGTTCGTGTTCGCGTATCATGTCCTCGTAAGCACCGGGGGCGCGGAGGGGAATATGTCGTTCGGTTCGACCACCATGTACATCTATGCGTACATCGCATTCGCGCTCGTGTACCTCATCGGGAGTGCGATTTCGGCGACCAGCGCCCTGCGGATCTCGCTGCTGCTATCCCGTTCCCACTCCACTGACAGCGGAAACGTCACTCCGGCGCCGCTGGGCCCGGTCCTTGGCTACGGACGCCGCCTCGTGGACTGCACACAGGCAGCCACCGTGTTGCCGCTCGTCTACATCGTTGGCAGCATGTTCCTCGGCTCGCTGATCGCCCGCGACCCCGATGCCGCCCGCGCCATCAACGTCGCGTGGGTCGTCTTCACGCTGGTGTGTGCCGCCGCGAGCATCGTGCTCGCAGCCCTGGCGCTCAAGGCCTACCGCCAGATGGGACCGGCGTACCGCCAAACATCGGGTGCCGCGCCTGACGCGCTCCAGCGGGTCGGCGTCAGACTCGGCGTGAGCGCTGCGCTGTTGCTCGTGGTCGCCGCCTTCACCCTCCTCAACGCGTGGTCGGTGGTCGGCGATCTCGGGGCGCTCCAAGCGGTGGACTTCCTCCTGTAGGGGTCCCACGGGTACTATCTCTTAGGTGATTCACGCGCCCCCATGCCCGGGTGGCGGAATGGCAGACGCGGAGGTCTCAAAAACCTCTGTCCGAAAGGGCGTGTGGGTTCGACTCCCACCCCGGGCACCATA
>JAFGAG010000018.1 GCA_016933785.1 Coriobacteriia bacterium
CGCCGCTGCTCTCGGAACGCTGCCGCACCCCCGCACCAGCATGCGCGGGCTGCGGGAACGAGGTACAGGCGATGAGGGAAGGAGCGGCTGTGAACGGCAACTGGGGTGTAGCCCTGATGGTGGATCTGGGCACGGGTGAGGTGACCCGCCGGCAGATACCCGAAGAGTGGTTCGCCGACTACATCGGCGGTGAGGGCGTGGCGATGCGCCTGTTCGCTGAACTCGTCGACTTCGACGGGCTGCCACTCGAACCTACGCAACCGCTGATCGCGGCCGTGGGCCCGCTCACCGGCACGTCAGCGCCTTCCTCAGGTCGGACATGCTTCGTGTTCCGCTCCCCCGCTTCCGGGGCGATCGGCGCGTCGAATGTGGGCGGGCACCTGTCACCGGCCATCAAGAAGGCTGGCTATGACCTGATCGTCTTCACCGGTGAGGCCGACAACCCCGTCTATGTGGTGGTCGATGACGACACTGTGGAGATCCACGATGCGACCGACCTCTGGGGCAAAGGGGTGCACGATACCGAGGCGGCCATCCGTGAGACCCTGGAGGGCAAGGGCTGGCAACTCGCAGTCATCGGCCCCGCGGGCGAGAACGGTGTGCTGTACTCCGCGATCATGACCGACGGTGAGCGTGCGGCCGGGCGCGGCGGCGGCGGTGCGGCCATGGGCGCCAAGGGACTCAAGGCGTTCGCCGTGCGCGGCACCAAGCCCCTCCCGATCGCCGACCCGGATGCGCTCAAGGCGGCGGCGAAGCAGGCGCGGGAGGAGTTCCTGAACGAGGCGTTCGTGAAAGACGAGCTCAAGCCGTATGGAACGCCGAGCTTCTACGACTCCATCAATGCCCTCGGCGTCCTGCCCACGCAGAACTGGAGGCGCACAACCTTCGACGAGTCGATCGGCACGCTCGGCATGAAGGCCTATCACGAGAACATGGACGTGAAGGCCTACGCGTGCGCGGGTTGCCCCGTGGCGTGTGGGCGTACAACCACGATCAAGACCGGACCATACGCGGGTGAGACCGGCGGCGGCCCCGAGTACGAGACGCTCGGCGCGTTCGGCTCCAAGTGCCTCGTGAACGACCTCGAGGCGGTGGCCCATGCAGGGCATCTCTGCAACGACCTCGGTCTGGACACCATCGCGACCGGACAGACGATCGCGGTGGCGATGGAGTGGTACGAGAAGGGCCTGCTCACACCAGAGTCGACCGGTGGGCTCGACCTCACGTGGGGCAACGGGGCGGTCTTCCCTGCGCTCCTCGACAAGATCGCGCACCGCGCCGACGGCGTGGGGAACCTGCTCGCCGACGGGACGAGACGCGCGGCGCTCGCACTCGGCGGGGACGCGACCGACTACACCTTCGAAGTGAAGGGCGTCGAGCTCGCCAGCTGCGGAGTCCGGGCGAGCAAGGGCGAGGGCGTGAGCCACGCGGTCTCGCCGCGCGGCGCAGATCACCTGCGGCCGTATGCATCGACGATCGATGCGTTCGGCTACCGCAGCGAGGAGCTCGGCATCACGCGTGACGTAGACTACCTGGCCGACTCGCCGCAGGAATGGGTCAAGCCACTCATGGAGTTCTCGATGGCCACCAACCTGCTCGGCGTGTGCCTGTTCTCGGTGATCACGCTCGCCGTGCGGCCCTCCACGTGGGCTGCGGTCCTCTCGGCGGCCACCGGTGAGACCTGGTCCAAGGAGGACCTGCTCAAGGCCGCAGAGCGTGTGATCAACCTGGAGCGGCTCATGAACGCGCGATTCGGATTCGATCGCGCCGACGATACGCTGCCCAAGCGCATCACCGGCGAGCCGGCGCCCGACGGACGTGGCGCGGGACAGGTCGCCAACGTGGTGGCCGCCCTAGACAGCTTCTACGAGTCGATGGGCTGGGATCTCGAGAAGGGATTGCCGACCGAGCAGACGGTCAAGGAGCTGGGTCTCACCGGCGTCGTGTGAGCGTGTGTGGCGTGCGAGGACTCGGGGTGCCCCCAGCGATGAGGGCACCCTTCTTCTCTGGCCGCACGTCAGTCGGACAGCGCCGCCCTGGCACCGCCGATCGGGTCGGGCAAGAAGACCGGTGAAGCGAAGTACCCGTCCTCGGCGGTGTATACGAGCGTCAGAAAGACCATGCCGTTGCCTCCGGCATCGGCCGCTGCCATACGGAATCGCACGGGCCACGCCGCGCTCTCGGCATCCGTCGGTCCGATTCCCAGGACCTCGATGCGCGCATCGGGATCCGCGCCGAGGAACGCCTCGGCACTCGCGCGAATCGCCCCCTCGGTGGCGTACGGATCGGGCGAGCCAGGCCAGTAAGTTCCGGACTTCGAGAAGAGGAAGGTGATCCAGTCGCCCGCATCACTCGCGGTAGGGGCTCGGTCATCTCCTCCGGCCAGAGCGCCACCGTGCTCTACCCCGTCGTTCGCCGGGTCCCCTCCCTGCAAGCCATCGCCTGAGGCCGCATCGTCCACCGGGGTCCAGCCCAGGTGTCGCGCGATCCCATCGACCACATAGCCGTTGCGGTACGGATCGGTGCCCACCGTGGCGCTGTCGTCCGCAACCTCCACATCGAGCACCAGCTGCGTGGCGGCCGCCTCGACCTCATCAGGCGCCAGCCCCGGATCGACTCCGGACACCGCGGCGCGGGCGCCTTTGAGTTTGGCCTCGATGATCGCCTGCTCCACCGGGGTCGAGAGGTCACGAGGGACCTCCAGGCCGCGAAGCTGCGCCAGGAGCGGATCGGCCCCGGGGTCCGTGATCCCCCACGAGTCCATCGCCGTGTCACCGAGTTCCCACCCACTCTTCACGTCCCAGGCGAATTTCGCGGCCGTGATCACCGCACCGCCCTGTATCGGCGTGAGCACCGCATCGCCCACGTTGTTGGTGACCGCCACCAGCAGATCTTTGTCGGCGGCACCGGACAAGGATCCGGCCACCGCATCCATCTTGTCGGCATGCGCACGCATCTCACGGGCCTGCGCGGAGTCGTCCCCCGCCGTACGCTGGCGGATGTCGGCGGCCACGCCCTGCATGTGCCCGGTCGCCTCCTGGATGTCGTTGCGGTTCATCACCGCAGCCGTCGTACTCGAACCACCCACGATCACGGCCGTCGCCACGCTGGCGATGAGCAGGATAGTCGTGATGGCGAAGCCATCGTCACGTGCGAAAACGGTCCTCACTCGGCCACCTCCCGTACCTGCAGGGGCGCCGTCTCGGCGGCGACGAGCCCGCCGTCGGCGAACGTGCACGAGACCACTCCGCTCCACACCACGGTGCGCACGTCATCATCCAGACCCGCGTCCAGCGTGGCCTCGCCCCCCGGCTGGTGGCCCAACATCGCGGTCACGTCGCTCGCGCTCATGCCCTTGGCGAACGACGATGGCGCCACCGCCGGATATGCGAAGACGGCACGGTCGAGGACCGGGATATCGCGTGTGCCCACCACCGCTCCGTCGCGGAAGAGGATGCGGACGCCCATGGTGTGGTAGTCCCACGCCTCGACCCGGTACGTGGCCGGAGCGTCACCGGCGCCGACGCCTTCCACGTCCTCGCCATGCACCACCGAGAAGGTCTCGGGCAGCCCGAACTCCTCGGCGACACGACGCTGATCGGGAGAGAGCGAGACCGTCCGTGGCTCGTCGCCACCAAGCAGTGAGAGCACGCCACAGGCGGCCGCGCATGCAAAGAGCACGCCCAGGCAGCCGAGTACCCACGCCCGTCCGCGGCGACGCGGACGCTGCGGCGGAGCCTGCTGGTACTGCAGGGGTGCCGGGGAAGGGTACGCACCGGGGGACTGAACAGGGGGTGCGGCCGGGGGTCGGGCGGGGGATGCGGCGACAGGTGCCGTCGGATGCTCGGATACCGTGAACCGGTGACCGCATCGCGTGCAGAAGTCCTCATCGCCGACCCTCGGCGCACCGCACGACGTGCAGAACTGCTCGGCCATGGGAGACTCCTCGAACGTGGGTCACCTCAGAGCATAGCAAAGTGGGACCGCTCTTCACGCGCCACCAACGCGAAGACTACTGCCACCACTCCAGCCCGCCACAGAACTCCAGGCTGTGGGTCTTCTCGCCGATGTCGGCGAAGGGCACGCCCGCGTAGATGCCGCCGCCGGTGCGCGGGTTGCTCATCATGCCGTAGACCGACTTTCGCGCCTCCTCCTCCGAGGAGAACGCGCCGGTGAGCGGAACCTTCACGAGCGGTACGTCCGGGTCGATGCCACCACCGGGATAGGTGTACGCCATCTCGCTGGCCCTGAACCGCTCCACAGTGGTGATGTAGATCGGCTCCCAGCCGAAGTCCCTGCAATACCACGCGATGTGGTAACTCTCGCTCGCCTGCTCCACAGGCACGCTGCCGTCCGGCGAGACCGCGATGCCAACGCCGGGGCCGTTCAGCGTGTCCGCCGCTTCGCCCGCGACCTCTCCGGCGGACGACTGCCCGCCCGCTCCCGCCGCGGCCGTCGTACCCGCCCCCACGTCGGCCTCCGCACCCGCGCTGGCGCCCTCATGCTGCTCGATGGCCACCTGTGCGATGGACATCGCGTCGGTGAAGCCGATCCCCACCGGATTGACGGGCACATCGGGAGATGCGATCGTCTGCGCGGCCATCGCCGCCTTCGCGGTGCCCACCACCGCATCGCACATGCCCTCCGTGCGGGCTTTCTGTATCTCATCCATATCTGTGGATTCGTCGTGGAATCGGTCTTCCACCGTCCGGGCGGCGCTTGCGTAACGGCTCATGCCACCGCCGGCCTGCACCGCGCCGAGTGCGAGCGCCGTGGCCGTGAGAGCCACCAGCATCACCTTGCCCGCAAGCACCACCAACGCGACCATGCTGCACCCTCTCAGTAGGTCTGGACCGTGTAAACCCACCCGTCGAGATAGCCCACAAGGAGCCGGTTCCCTTCGTACGCATATGCCTCGTAGCCGTCGAAGGCCGATGCCACCTCGGGCAACGGGATACCGCGCTCGCCGAGAAGATCCTCCACATCGGTCGCCCGCATCGCCCTCCCAAATGCCCAGGGCGTGCTCGACGCCGCGGCGAACTCGCTGGTGAACGTGAGCGTGTCCTCGTTCACACGGCGTCCGTCGAGGAAGTACACGACCGCTCCGGTGTCGGGGTAGAGCCACTGCTCCAGTCGCACGGAACCCTCACCGGGGCCCGTGGGACCATCTGCGAGAATGAATGCGGCTGGCACACCATGGGCATCGACCACCGCCTGCTGCTCTGCCGTGGGCACCGATGGTCCGCCGCCCGGACCCGTGAAGAACCCGAACGCGAGTCCCCCTGCACCTGCGACCAGCAGAACGAGGATCCACACCCCGAGCCACAGACCGGCACCCGACCGGTGCACCTGCGACGCCACCGGGACCGTACCGGGCAGAGACGCTCCGCAGTTGTCACAGAACCGAGGACCGGGCGTCGGCCTTCCGCATGCGGGGCAGTGCACAAGCCCCCCAGCCTGCTGCTGTTGTTGTGATCGCGACGACATGCCGCCTCTCCCCTTTTCCGGTCTATACCCAACCGGCGGACGGTAGGGGTGGCGACGTTCAGAGCCCCAAGCTCGAGCGCATCAGCGCCAGAACTGACCCGGCCCGAAAGCGCGTGGAGAGCGCGCCGCAGGCGGCGAGCACATAGTCCCGGTCGAGCACCACCCGTGCATCGGCCGGAGGCAGCAGACGCTCACCACCTGCGGCGCTTGCCCGCACGCCCTCGAGCATCGATGTGCCGTCCGGCAGACGCGTCAGCGCTCCACCGGTGCCGATCACCAGCCGACAGGCGGTGAGATCGCGCCCGCGAGCCACCGTCTGCCTACCCCGGGGCGTGTAGAGGTATGTCAGCTGCCCCGCGTGCCGCTCCACCGCCACGCGCGCGGCTGTGCGCGCGAGGAGCGCGGCGGCGGCTGTCTCCCCGGCCGTTGACGGCACCGCAGGCGGAAGCGGGTCCGGCCGCCCCGCTTCAGGCAGGAGCGCCGCCACGTGAGCAGCGCTCACGTACGTGCCGAGATCGCCCTCGACGGTGCGTTTGGCGTGCGGCTGCGGATCGGTGGCGATCGCGGCAATCTCGGCCGTACCATCGGTGACCGAGTGGACGTCGGTGGTGGCCCCGCCTACGTCGATCACCACGAGGTCGCCGAGGGTGTCCGCGAGCAGCTCGGCAGCGATAAGGACCGCCCCGGGAGTGGGCAGGATCGGGCCGGTCACAAACTCGCCGATGCGCTCCATACCCGGCGCGTGCGTGATGTGCTCCTCGAACGCGTCGTGGATGGCGTGGCGGGCCGGGACGATGTCGAGTTCATCGACGCCCGGATAGACGTTGGCGGTCACGCGCACCCGGAACCCGGCGCGCTCGAGTGTCGCACGAGCCTCGTCTGCGGCCGCCGAATTCCCACCGTACACCACGATCGGCCGGGCGGTGATCTCCGCGAGCCGCGCCGCGTTGTGAAGCACCACCTCCGAGTCGCCACCCTCCACGCCGCCCGCAAGCAGGATGAGCCCGGGCGCAGCGGCGGCGATCCGAGTCAAATCGTGGTCGCTCAACCGGCCCGCCGTGGTGAGCTCCACGACGCCCCCGGCACCGAGTGCCGCCTCGCGTGCGGCCATCGCGGTCATCTTCTGCGTAAGGCCGTGCACGGTCATCCGCAGACCGCCTGCGGCCGAGGACGTCGCGAGCGTCACTCGTGGGTCGATCGGCCCCGTCGTCGCCTCCAGCGATGTGCGCGCCGCCTCCACGCCGACACCCACGTCGCCCGCGGCCACACTGGTGGGCGCGAACCCTTGGCCGAGCAGCTGTGGCGCGCCACCCTCGACAAGACCATCGAACGCGGAGACGACGGTGGTGGTCGATCCAATCTCGGCTACGAGTGCATCGATGTGGCGCGGTCCGGCCATCAGGCTGCCTCCTTGAGCTGTCCGCACCATTGCACGGCTTCAGCCCGCTCCGGTCAACCGTGCGAGCCCCTACAGCGGTACGACGACCGGCACACCGTCCACCTCGGCCAGCGCGACCGGCACGCCGTAGACCTCCGCGATACTCTCCGGGGTGAGCACCTCGGGGCCGCCACACGCGTGTACCCGGCCGTCCGAGAGCAGCAGGAAGGCATCGGCGAAGCGAAGCGCGAGATTGAGGTCGTGCATCACCGCGATGACCGCCACTCCCTGCGCGGACGTCACGCGTTTGACGGTGTCGAGCACGTCGAGCTGGTTGCGCAGGTCCAGACTCGAGGTCGGCTCGTCGAGCAACAGCACACGCGGCTCCTGGGCGAGCGCCCTGGCGATTATGGTCTTCTGCAACTCGCCACCGGAGAGTTCGTCGATCGGACGCATCGCAAGATGCTCCAGTCCGAGTTCGGCAAGCACGTCCTCCACCACGTGATGGTCCCTGTGGCTCGCACTCCACGTGATATGCGGCGTACGTCCCACCAGGACCGTGTCGTACACGGTCATGTGGCTCGCCTCGGCGCGCTGAGGGACATGGCCGATCCGGCGTGCGCGCTCGGTGCCGCTCATCAGGTGCACATCGTCCTCGCCCAGCAGCACCGTACCAGCCTGCGGCCGGACGATCCTGGTGATGCAGCGCAGCAGTGTGGACTTGCCCGCACCGTTGTTCCCGAGCACGGCGAGGAACTCACCCGGCTGCACCGTGAAGCTCACGTCCTGGAGCACCGGAGCCGAGCGGTATCCGAACGTCACGCCCTCGACGGCGAGCATCATGCCGACCGCCTCCTCGCGACCAGCAGGTACAGGAAGAGCGGCGCGCCGAGGAACGAGGTGATCGCGCCGACCGGCAACACCACCGGCGAGATGAGCGTGCGGCCGAGCGTGTCTGCGGCGAGCAGCAGCAACGCTCCAGCCGCCGCCGACGCCGGCAACAAGAAGCGATGATCGCTTCCCATGACCCGCCGCACGAGATGCGGCCCCACGAGTCCGATGAACCCGATGATGCCGAGGAACGCTACGGCCACGGCGGTGACGAAGGAGGCGATGAACATCCCGAGCAACCGCACGCGCTCGACCTCCACTCCAAGTCCGTGCGCAGACTCCGCGCCTGTCTCGAGCGCGTTGTAGTCCCAGCGATGCCAGAAGAAGTACGCGCCGCACAGCACCACTGCGGCTGCCATCACCGCAACGTCGCGCCATGCCGCTCGCCCGAGGTCACCGAACGTCCAGAAGACCACGGCGGCGACCTGCGTGTCCTCGGCGAAGTACTGCATAAGCGCCGTGCCGGCGGAGAAGAGCGAGCCGAGCGCCACACCCGCGAGAACGATGGTCTCCGGCGTCGTTCCGCGGGTGCGCGATATGAGCAGCACGGCGAGCGTGGCCGCCATGGCCCCCGCGAACGCGAAGCCCGCCACCGACCACACGTTGGAGATGCGCACGGCGTCGGCCGCGGCCGTCCCGGTGGCGCCCGCGCCGAAGCCGATGATCGCGAGCGCCGCACCGAACGCGGCTCCCTGCGAGATGCCGAGCGTGAAGGGTGATGCAAGCGGGTTGCGCAGCACGCCTTGCATGACGGCCCCCGCGATGGCGAGTCCGGCGCCCGCCACGATCGCGGCGATGACGCGCGGCATCCTGATGTTCCATACGATGAGGGATGCGGCGCTGCCGTCCCGCGCGAAGAGCGCGTCGAGGACCTCGCGGACGGAGAGACCCGCCGAGCCCGCCCAGACCGCCCACACGCCCGTGAGAACGACAGCCAGGAGGAGACCCGCGGTCACCATGACCTTACGCCTGGTGTACGCGGCGTACCGGAGCTTGTACTCGTGTTCGTGCGACACGCTTACTCCCCGCCGAGAAGATCGACCGTACCGAATCCGTGCCCGTAGATCCCGGCAAGCCGGTCGTAGACGGGCCCGCCGACGAGCGCCGCCGCGATCTCATCCGCCTTGGCGACCGGATCGATGTCAGCGAAGTGCTCCGGGAACAGCACCGTTCCGGCGAAGTACGCATCGGCCAGCGCGATCTCCACGTTGGTGGAGTAGTTGTTGAACGGCAGCTGCGCGTGGACCCTGCCCCCGCTCACAGCGCCGAGCCCCTGGTAGAACGCATGGTCCACGGCGGCATCGTCCCGAACGAGAGAGAGACTGCCCAGATCCAGGAAGATGTGGTCAGGATCCCATGCCACGATCTGCTCGCGATCGATCATGACCGCGCTCGACTGCTCCACCGACGCCGCCGCGTTCGCAGCGCCGATCGCGGCGAACGGCAGGTACTTCGGCTGCGTGCTCTCAAGGCCTCGCGCGCCCTTGAAGCCGAGCCCGCCAACGTAGGCGCTGGCCTTCTCGGCGTCGGGTACGTCCGCCGTGCGCCTCGCGAGATCCTCGAGCGTACCGCGCACGTAGGAGATGACCTCACCGGCCCGATCGCCCGTGCCGAGCACCTCCCCGACCAGCGCCATCGAGACGAAGAACGGCTCATCGAGGGTCCCGAGGCTACCGTAGCTCACCACGACGACCGGGATGCCGGTCTTCGACTGAAGCTCGTCGGCGCCCTCGGCATCGGCGATCTGGTTCACGAAGATGACGTCGGGCGCCGCCGCGAGCAGGCGCTCGGCGTCCGGCGCCGAGTCGGGACCGCCCGTCCCGATGATGGGAAGCTCGAGCAGTTCCGGGTTGGCGAGCGTGTACGGCCTCGCCACCGGGGGCCGCGTCTCGAACTCCTCAATGCCCACCACCCTATCGGCGCCACCCGCATAGACCACAAGGCGGAGTGCGCCCGACCCGATCGCGACGACCCGGTCGATCTGCTCCGGTACGACCACCGTGCGGTTCGCAAGGTCGGTCACGGTGATGGGGCCGTCCTCAGCTGCCGGGACGTCGGCCGCCGGCAGGGACTCCCCGCCCTGACACCCACACGCGAGCACGCCGAGCGCCACTGATAGCAGCACTGCGATGCTCGTCTTTCTCGCCATGAGCCACATACCGAGCCCCCCCTCCGCAGCACGAATGCTAGACGTTGATCTCCCACCCGCGACCGTATCTGGTCGCGCAGGGGATGCAGCACGGCTCGCCATCCCGCACGCGCGCACGCGGCTCCATGACGGCCTCACCGCAGATGGAACACGCGATGCTCGGGAAGTTCCCTGCCTTGCCGGGCAGATCAACCTCGACCGAGGTGATATCCGCGAACTGCTCATCGTCCAGTCCCAGAAGCTCGAACACGCGGGCGACACTGCCGCGCCGGTATGCCGCTCGCTCCTCGTCAGTCGCATCGCCCGATATCACCCGGGCCTTGAGTCGCACCTGCTCTGTGTCAGCGCCGAGTGCCGCGCCGCGGAGCGCGACGCGTACGCCACGACCGTCGGAGCGGCGGACCAGCGTGAAAACCTGCTTGCCATGGTCGCGGAAGATCAGGTTCCCCTTACCGAGCGTGCAGCCGGTGAGGTACTGGAACGCGTCAATACCGCATGCGTCGGTCTCCACGATCCCCACGAGCTCCTCGTCCGAGCCACGCATCACACCAAGACGCGTCATCGCGATGCGTGCAGCCACGTACCCGATCGTGAGGCCGGGGCACAGATGTCCGTGGAAGTCGACAGCCTCACACATGTCGGCGGGTAGCCCGTCACGCACCTCGGGCTCCAGCGTCTGTGACGCCCTGACACCGATCAGGTCATACATGTGCGCTCCTTCTGCATCGGATATGCAAAGAGGCCACGGCGACATCGTGTCGCACGTGACCTCGTGTGGTCTTCGCGGGTTCGTTCAGGCCGAGCCGTACCGGTGGCGCCCGCCACCACGGCGCACCTTCGTGGTGCGCTCACTCATGCTAGCGGAGCCCGACGATACGCGTCAACGAGTGATGCACACGGGCCCCCGATGTGAGGGCTGCGTCTAGCCCTCCGGCATCGGCACCGGGACGTTCTTCTCGTCCTCAGGGCCGAGCAGGTCCGTGTACGCCCGCCCGCACCGCTCCTGGATCTCGGTCGCTATGGCGTCGGCCGCATACCGGCCCTGCGCCTCATGCCCCGCCTCGCGTGCGTGGTTCCCGGCCGCGAAGAGTTGCGCCCTGACATCCTCGTACGACGCGCCAGCGCGCGCCATGACGTAGGCGCGACGGGCCTGTACGCCCGTGAGACCCTCGGCATCGCCCGCATGACGCGCCACCGCCTCCGCCGCCTCCAGCTCCGCCATTGCCTGCTCGTCCTCGTGCGCCTCGGCGAGAAGCTGTGCGTTGAGTGCCCGGGCACGCGACTCGACCGTCGCGTTCGGCGACACGACGAGAGCATCGAGCACTTCACGCACGTGCGTACGGGCCGCGCTATCCATCTGCCGGTCCCAGCACCACTGCGCATGAGCAAAGTGGATCTCGGGCAACCGGTCCAGTGCGCCAGCGGCGCGGAAAGCGACCGCCGCTTCGGCGAACTGCATATCGGGTGCGAGGTTGGACAGCTGGTCCCCGACCGCGAGTGCCTGCTGCAACAGACACTCGCCGAGGGCCTGGTGATCGCCGAGCTCGCGTAGGAGCGGCTCGGCCTCGCGCCACACTTCGAGTGATCGGTCGAGCATGCCGAGACGCTGAAGACCGAGGCCCTGATGATAGAGCACGATGGCAAGCCGATGGTCGTCTTCGAGGTGGCGGAATGCACGGGCCGCCTCGCCAAAGCAGTCGGCCGCTTTCGCGTGATCCTGAGCGCGTGAATACGCGTAGCCGAGGACCATCGTCACGGAGCCCACGAGTTCGGCATCCTCCGCCTCGGACGCGATATCGAACGCCTTCCAGTAGAGCTCGAACGCCTCGTCGATCTCCCCGGTGCGCTCCCGCATGCCGCCCTGTGCGAGATGGACACGCACGAGCGCCGGATCGAGTCCCGCGTTCACGGCCACTCGCTGCGCTTCGTCCAGCTGCTCGGTCGCATCGTCCACCTGCCCGAGCGCCTCAAGCGCGATCCCCCAGTTCAGGCGGGCGCTGACCTCATCCTCAGCGTCGTCACCGAAGAACTGTGCGTACTCCTGGTACGTCGCGATCGCGTCTCCATACCGCTGGTGCTCCGTGTAGGCGATTCCGAGGTTGCCGAGGGCGATCGCCAGGCGCCGGGCATCGCCTGCCTCACGCGCAAGCGCCGCACCCTCGGTGTACGCATCGATCGAGCGTGCGACATCTCCGCTGAGGGCAAGCGCCCACCCGCGATCGATTGCCGCACCCGCGGCGAGCGCCGTAAGGCCGACGTCGGTGGCCTCACGCTCCGCGTCCTGGAATGTACCGATGCCGACGGCGTGCTCACCGGCCTTGACCTGTGCGATTCCGCGCTGAAGCATCTCGCTCACTCGGGTCGCCGCGTCAGATTTGGTCGAGTCGGGTCCCATGCTCATGGTGGTAGCCTCCGGATCGTGAGGATCGGACACACATCGTTGCTTGCACATGCGGTCCGTCGGCGGGTGGACATCTCAGGGGTATGGTACGCCAAGCGTGCAAAGGGTTGTGCGTCAGCCGCCCAACTCGAGGATACTGCCCACCCCGACACCGCTGTAGCGGTCGCCGAACGCGGCCGCGAAGCGGACCCTGGCGAGTTCACCGGTGCAGTGCGTGGGGGCGACCCTCCGGACACCCAGGGCGTCGAGTGCGCTGATCGTCTGATCGATCGCGCGCTCGTCGGCATCCTTCAGGTGGAAGCCACCCACGACGAGCGCTATCGGGCGACCGTCGGCAGCGACCCGCACCATCTCGACGATACCCGGGTGTGCGCAACCGGTCACCACGGCCACACCGTCGCCCGTCTCCACAGCCAGCCCCTGCTCGATGATCTCCGTGCCCATCTCGCCCGTCGTGCTCGCGAACGAGCCCACTGCCGTGCGCCCGGTCACCTCCACGACCGGAACGTCTCGTGCGAGCCTCTCGCGAAGCCCCGCCGAGAACGAGCCCGGCACGTAGACCGTCGGACGCGCCCCACTCGCGAGGAGCTCATCGATACCGCCGACATGGTCCCAGTGCTCGTGCGAGAGCACAAGCATGTCGATCGACTCGGGCTCCACGCCGACCGCGCGCATGTTCCGCACAAGCATCGGACCATCGCTCCCGGTGTCGAACAGGATCCTGTGACCGGACACCTCGACCACGCACGAGAACCCCCATGACGTCTCGAGCTCCTGCCCGGGGCCCGGGGACCCGGCATTCTGCCCGTTGTTGTCTGACACGATCGTGATGCGCATCGCTCTCCCTAGGTGTCTGGCCTCAGCTACGCCGCACATCGCTCCGAACACGCGCGCGGCGTACGCCTGAGTTTACTACGCCCCATCTCTTCGACGCGCGTGTGCCCCGGTCCTTGCACGGACCGGGGCACACGAGACGATCTGTCATGCGACTTCTACACGCGCCCGGCTACGGGGCGACTGCTGACGCCACAGCCTGGTTGTGCTCGAAGGCATAGGGCATGATGCGTCTGAAGAACGTATCCATCTCCAACTTGGACGGATCGGTGAGAAGCTCTGGCGGGATACCCTCGTCGTTCCAGACGATGTAGGCTTTCGAGCCATCCGCACTCAGCTTCACCTGCGCCTCGCCCTGCATTGAGTCGCCCTTGGCGAGGTAGAACGGCCGGAACGTGGTCTCGCCGGCGTAGTTGCCGTCGCTGTCCGGGTTCACGATCTTCTCCTCGAACACCCAGGTGTCGCCCCAGTCGAGGCTGTAGGTGTACTGCAGGTCCAGCGGCATCTTGCCGGTGTCCTCCTCGTCCTCCTCGGCGTCACCGTGGATAACCGCATGTGTGGCGCCGGTACCCCACGTGAGCCATATCGTCGAGAGGCTCGACACATCCTCCGGATATGGTGAACCAGCGACCGCCGGTCCAGGCGGCACGATCCGCGGCTCGATACAGTTGATCTTGTTGTTCTTGTACTGCGTGACATTGCGCGCCGGCTCGAACTCGCCTGCCGGGATCGTCAGCTCGTAGAGCTCCGTCGTCCCCTCCTGCGGGTTCCGGAACAGTTCGGACCAGACCGCGCCCTGGCCGTTGTAGTCGTAGACGTCGTAGGGATCGCTCGCCGGGGTGGTGGTGAACGTCTTGCCGCCGTCAAACGAGCGACGCACGTACAGATTGTAGATGTCGTTGGCGTTGCGCGCCGACCGCCAGTTGGGGGTCCACGTGTACCCGAGCACGAGCAGGTCGCCGCGGAGATAACCGCGTTGGGCCTGTGCGTTGTCGCCCGGATACTCCCACGAGTAGTCATCAAGGTTGTCAGCCGTCTGGTCCCAACGGATCAGCTTGACCCCCTTGTCGGGATCGTCCTGGTCCGGGTTGTACCAGAAGCCGTCGACCCGCGGCGTCACTGCGCTCACGTTGGTGTCGCCTGTGACGAGATACTTCATGTCATAAGGATTGCCCTTGTCCGCTGCCGCCACTTCCCATCTCCTGATGAAGATGTCGGACGGTCCCCCGCGCCCATCCTCCCCTTGCTTGTAGATGAGGACCATCACGGTCGCCTTGGCTGTTGATGGCTTCCCCGCGACCGCGAGCTTCTTGCCCTGCACCAGGAACCTCGGGCGACGGGCGTTCTCGTAGGCAGGGATGGGCTCGCCAAGGTAGTCGAGCAGTGGCGCTCCTGTCTCGTCAACCAGGTACAGCAGCTCCTCCGGGTTATCAGGATTGACCGCCTGCTGGTTCAGGATCGTGCCACCGCTCACCAGGTTGGGCGTCTGCCAATCGAAGGTGTGGTAGATGATGTTCTTGCCGATATCGGGCTTGTAACGCCTGCCAACACCGTCGCCTGTGGTCTCCTCTTCCGAGGCCAGCGGCTCGATGAGCGTCGTCTCGTACGCGTGGGAGTCCGAGTGGCAGTCGTAGCACCGCGTCTGATCGGCCTCGGCCTCATGTGCTTCGTAGTGGCATTCCCAACACCCCACGGTGGCATCGTCACAGTCAGCGGCAGCAGGGACCTCCGGGTCCTCGTCCGGATCGTCAGCGTCCTCGTGGGGCTCGCCAAGCGGCCCCCCGCCGCCCGTTCCTTTGCTCTCCTCGTAGCCGAGGATCGCCCATGCGCTCTCCGTGCTGTCCGCCTTGGTGTAGCCCTGCAGGAACAGCGCAGGGCGTGTGGCTGCGGTATCACCATCGAGTAGACGACCGTCCGCAGTGATGGCCACGAGCTTCGGTACACCCTGCTTGTTTGTGGTCGCGTACCAGTCGGCGATCACGCCGGGCGTCTCGTAGGCATAGGCGTGCGTGCCCACTTCCTTGCCGGTCTCCTCGTCAACGATCGGGATATACTCGCCCTCGCCGTCGGTGATTGGAAGACCGCTGCCGTCGAGCTCCACCTTGATGTTGTTCGAGTTGATGGTCTCGTTGTCGCTGATCCTCACCGGCAGTGAGAACGGTACGAGCGCCTTGGGCCGACCGACGATATCCTCGTCCCAGTCGTGCTCGGGCTCACCGCCGGATACCCAGTTGGTATCTACGGTAGCGAAGTCCTTGGCCGAGATGTAGCTGTACCAGATGTCGGTACCGTGGCTTGCGATCGCCCCGCTCCATCCCACACCGGAACCCTTGCCCTGGCCTGGACGGATGCCCTCGGGGTCCTCCTGCCACGCGATCGCGAAGCCCACTCCGTTGCCCGACGAGGCCTCGACGAGCTGCATCGCGTTGCGTCGCCCTGAGGTCAGGCGTTCGGGCTTGTACCAGGTGACCGCCCCGGTCTCCTTGTCGATCACGCCTCGCTGCGTCCAGACCACGTTGTATGGGATCTCACCGACTTCGGGGAATCCCAGCTCGGTGTAGTCGGTCGACCGCTGTGGTCCGCCGACCCCCCAGATGTCATCGGCGTAGTAGGCGTCGTCATATGGGTAATCGTCTTCGGGATCTGTCGCGCTGGTCTCGATGGAGTAGCGCGGCTTACCGCCGCGCGCATACTTGCCCGTCCAGACGATCAGGACCATGTTGTCCTTCACGTGAAGCGAGGGCTTCTCGCACGCACCGTAGTACTCCTCACCGTTGGCCAGAGTGAACGACGAACGGTCGGCGCTGCGAGAGAGGTTGCGTCGCTTCCACGTGTTCCCGTCATCGAGCGAGACCGCGGACCAGACGTCCAGCTCACCCGTATCCGGATGCGCGTCGAGATACGCCATCACTATCGGCTGCGCCTCGGTGCGTGTCCCAATCAGCACGCCGTGCTCGTCGTGGTACTCGATGACCGTCGAAGTCCCGTCGGATGATCGCGCTGGAACGTAGAACGGCGCAAGCTCCACCCGCGACTTCGTCGTGAAGAGATCCTCGGTCTTGGAGACGTTCTTGATGAACTTCGAAGCAGTCTCCTCGAGCGTCTTGGCGAGATTCTCGAGCGCCTCTGCCTTTGTGACCTTGGTCAGTGACACGCCCTCCATACCGGCGGTCTTGGCGATCACGCCGTCGATGAGGAACTCCACCATCTCGGTATCCGTGAAATCGAACCCTTCGAACTCCTGGTCTTCGGCGTCCGCCCACTCTGCGATAGTCTCGCGAACGGCGTCATGGACGGCCTCTGGTATGAAGATGCGGTCCTTGGGATTCCCGTCGGCATCCAGGGACTGGAGCAGCTGCGCGAGGTTCCCTACCTCCGGCATGCCGATATCGGCCGTGTTGAAGAGATCCAACGGCGACACACGATGCCTGCAGACCGCGCTGCCGATCGGGTAGCCCGCCAGGAACAACGTCACCGTCTCACCAGGGAAGTACAGGAACGAGCCGGACACGTCCGTAGTGCCCTCGAACGTCTCCGTGACGTACCCGAGCCCGCCCACCGGCGCGTCGATGAAGTGCCCCCTGCCCGGACGCTCGAGAAGATAGCTGAACCACGCACCGACCGCGGGGCTCTTGTCGATGAAGAAGTGAGCGCCGCCGGCCCATGCGCCAGTGGTCTCGCCCGTTGTCGGGTCGACCAATGAGACGTGCACCGCGATGTTCTGCACCCGCTTCGACGTGAACGGCACGCCCCAGGCGACATCAAGATCTTCACGCAGGTCGAGCACCTCAA
The DNA here is from genome assembly GCA_016933785.1 of Coriobacteriia bacterium. Lineage (GTDB taxonomy): Bacteria > Actinomycetota > Coriobacteriia > Anaerosomatales > Anaerosomataceae > Anaerosoma. The sequence goes on from JAFGAG010000018.1 coordinate 16,933, forward strand.
GGTAGTCAACAACAGGCTCTTCGTACTCCACCCTGTAGGGGAACAGCCCGGGTGCGGGCTGACCCTTGAGGTTCACCGGGATCGGATCGTCACTCGCATAGATCTGGACCTCGGTGATCTGCCACCCCTCAGGCAGGACGTTGATGTAGAGCTTCTGCTGGTCGTTGAAGACTTCGACATCGCCGATGTCCGCGAGTTTCGCGCCAGCAAGAAGATCAGCAGTGTGCTTCCCGGGCCCGAAGTCATGAACAAGCGCCGTGTCCGTCGCAAAGACAGGTGGTGCGATCGATGCGACGAGTGCGAGCGCCAGAAGTAGTGAGGCTATCCGTTGCGGGCGGGTGCTTCGTGAGATGGCGAGCAAGCCAGACCTTCCCATTATTCCCTCCCTCGAAAGACACCGTCATTCGACGGTCTGAGTCCATGCACAGAGGACCACGGGCACCCCCCTCCCCCGGTTTGTTGAACGACCCTCCCCAGAGACGCAAAGACCGACCCAGGACTGGGTCGGTCTCACCATTCGCTCCCCGCCGGACCGTGCAGTGACCGTGAATCGTCCGACGGCTCTTAGCCCCCTCGGCCCAGAGTGGCCGACAGTACGAATTACCCGTTTCGTATCGACGAACTACACTGCACTGCCACTTTCCGACGAACGGCTGCTAGGCTGCGAAGAACGGTTACGGCATGCACCGCTCACCCACTTCTACTCACCATTCGTCCGTGGTCAAACGAACTCGCGAGCGCACGCACCCATGACGACGGGGCCGGACCCCGAGAGGCCCGGCCCCGCTTCCCTGTCACAACGCCACCCGGCAAGGGTCTTGATGGTGGAGCCTTTGCGTATCAGAGCACCGGACTCCCGGCATGGACCCGGTACGAGGCTCGTACACCGGCTGGCAGGCGCGGACAGGGTGTCCGGAGCCTTCAGGCGAGGCGTTGTCCGTCCGGCTCCCCCGGATACGGCATCACGATCCGCCGTACCCGGGGGAGCCGACGAAGCCCTGCGTCTGCGTAAGGCCCCTGAGGTGTCTATCCCGCCGCGGCCCCGAAGGTGATACCAGCCACCGTGCCGCCGTCCACCAGGATGTCCGTACCGGTGATGAACGACGCGTCCTGGCTGATCAGGAACTCGGCCACCGCCGCGATATCATCCGGCGTGCCGATGCGCTTCACGCCCGATGCGCCGATCATCGCGCGCATCTGGTCGCCCGAGGGGCCGGAGAGCTCAGCCTGACCCATGGGAGTGGAGATGACGCCGGGGCTGATGGAGACGACCCTCCCGCCTTTCTCACCCCACACCACCGACATCGCCCTAACACGCGCCTGATTCGCCCGCTTGGCGATCGAGTATGCCGCGCCGCGGTCGAGGTTGGCCGAATCGAGCGCGGGCAGAGCGGCAAGCTCTGCCGCCGGCGTCATCGCAAGTGCCATCTCGAGCTCGACGGGGATCTGCGCCATCGTCCCCGCCATGCTCGCGATGCACACCGCGACGCAGCCAGGTGTCGCGATCGCGGCGAACTCGTCCAGCACGTACGCAGTGCCCATCACGTCGACGGCGACGATCGCCTCGGGACTCGCCTGCACGGGCGAGAGCCCCGCAGTGTGCACAACAGCCTTGAAGTAGCCGAGCGACGCCGCTTTCTGAGCCAACTCGCGAACCGACTCGACCCTGGAGATGTCGGTCCTGACCGCGTGCACGTCATGCCCCTCGCCTCTCAAGGTCTCGGCAACGTTGCCGAGGAGATCCTCCGCGAAATCGGCAAGCACCACTACGCGACCAGCGCCGATACGGCGCGCTATCGCCACACCCATACCACCGACGCCGGTCACCACGATCACTTCACGTCCGGACCCCATACTCATCAGCCCCTTTCGTTCAACTCGATCAGCACAACTTCATGAGCGGCGCTGGAAGACGCCTCGGGTGGCGGCCCGGAGGGATTGGACCGCCACCCGACGACATCGTCGTACCCCTACTGACCTTGTAGGAAGTTGAGCGCGTCTTGCTGCTCTTGCTCTGAGAGCGATGCGTCGTGCTCCTCGATCATCCGGTCGATGATCGAGGCCCAGTCGGCGCCCTGCGCCTTCCGTGTGATGTTGTCGATCTCGTGGCACGTGACGCACTTCTCGCGCACGACGACCTCGCCTGCAGACTGCGTCCGCGACTTCATGTAGTCGATGATCGCCTGCTCCTGCTCGACGGAGAGCAGCGGGGCGTCGCCCGGATGCGTCTTGGAGTGCTCGGCGTTCATGCGCTCGATGGTCGCCTGCCAGTCCGTGGCATCCGATGCCAGGTAGATTCTGCTCGTGTCGTGACAGAACACGCACGACTCTTCGAGCATGGTCTGGGCATCAGGCGTCTCCGCAGCCGGCTCGTCGGTATCACCCGAAGGCTCCTCGGTGGGCTCGTCGCTCACGTCGGGCTCTTCGCTCGCACAGCCCACGATCGAGAGCATTGCGAACAGCATGGCCAGGACGGTAAGTACGATGATGAGTCTAGACCTCACGGTAGTCACTGCTCCTTTCCAGAAGCCGGTCCGGCATCCGCGCCTGTGGCGGGGTCGATTCCCAGAACCTCGTAGCACTGGAGCACGCGTGTCGATACAAGGTGCCGCATGACGCGCATGCGTGGTGGATAGATGTTGGGATCCGGGACCTTGGCCACTTCCGCGTTGATGGCGTCAGCAAGCTCCACATCGCCGATTACCTCTGTGATCCAACGCGAGAGACGTTCGGGCGCGATGTACGAGACACCAAGCTTGCGGTCCTGGAAGACGGCGCCCTCGTCACCCATCGCATCGCTGTTGTCGTAGACGAAGAAGCTCAGCACGTGCTCGAGTGAGTAGATATCCATCGGGAGCGTGCCGCTGGACTTCATCAGCACGCCCACCAACCGATCCTCGAAGGAGCACTCCTTCAGGTATGAGCGCGCCTGCGCCTCGCCCGGGAGCCGCAGGGTGGCCTCTATGGTCACATATTCCATCGTCATCCCTATATCTTCCCTGCCGACTTGAGCTCGGCAGCGGCCTTGTCGAGGCCCTGGTTCTTGAGCGTCTCCTCGGTAGGACAGCCGTTCGCGTCCCAACCTTCGAATGCGTAGTAGCGCGTAAGGAAGTCGTCGTACTTGGCGTGATCGAGGAAGCGGCCCCAGACGTCCTTGTACGACCACTCGCCGTTCTCGAACACCGTCATGATGTAGGGAATCTCGTAGGTGGAGTGCGCTGCGGGCGACCCGATCCGGAACTGCCACTCGGCCAGCTGGTCGTTGACCGGCGTTCTGCCCTGCAGGTACCAGATCGCACGGTCGAGGTTCCAGATCTTCGTGCCGATCTCGATACCGTCCTCGAAGCTCGTGTCACTGCCCGTGACCGCGTTGTAGAACCGTGGCTCGATCTCCGGTGTGAGGCCCTTGAAGCCCTCGGCCCATGGATTGAGCCAGTCGGTGATGCCCCAGTCGCAGTACATGGCGGACTGCTTCCAGAACCGCGTGTACGCGCGATGCCAGCTCACGAACTTCACCATGGCATCCGAGTAGATGCCCTCATCGGAGAAGTCGAGCATCATCGGATCCGCATACGGCAGAAGCGTGGCGCCGATCATCTCGACCATCTCCTTGGCCGGGAGCGCCTGCGGCTGACCGTACATGGGCGCCAGCGACGTGTGCCAGTAGAGCACCCACGTGATGTCGTGCTCGTTGATGTCGCGGTCGCCGAGTGCCGTGCCGAAGCCCCACTCGGATTCCGTGCGGGCGTCGTAGTGGTGCGCGTAGCCGTGCGCTGCGATGGCAAGGTCGCCGCTGGTGACATCCGCGTCGTAGCGCCCCCACTTTGTGGCCGCACGCGCACAGCCCTCCTTGAGGTCCGCGCCGATGTCGGTGCCGTCTACGATGCAGTTCAGGAATGCCACGTTGAAGGCGTCCGAACCCACCGTGTCGAACGGCAGGCTCGACTCAATCGTCTTGCCGGGGCCGAGGATCCCGGTCTTGTAGAGCTTCACCAGCCAGGGAAGCGCCATGCTCGTCTCCCATGCGTTGATGCCGTACTGCTGCAGCAGATCGGTGTTGCTCACGCTTGCTGCCGGGTTGCCCCACTTGACGCCCGACTGAGCCTGGTACCAGCTGTCGAAGCAGGATGAGCCCATCGCCTCGGCCGTCGAGCCACGACCACCGTGACACAGCTTCGAGCAGCCCATGCAGCCCTGAGGGCGATGCCCGCCGGTCTTGAGGGGACCGCCGACCATGTTGCCGGCTCCGCCACCCTCACCGTAACTATGGAGACCCGGCAGGGTCGGCTTGTAGTTGTCCCAGTCGAAGTAGTTCTGGTGCCACCAGGCGCGTGCCTCCATGAGCGCCTGCGGGTCCGCGATCTCGAGATCGCCGGTGCCGATGATGCTGATCGCCTTGAGGTTCTTGGAGCCAAAGACCGCACCGAAACCACCCTGACCGGCGCCGCCGCCGCCCTCGTGGATCAGCGAGGCGAAGCGGACGAGATTCTCGCCAGCCTGACCACACGAGACGACTGCGGGGTTCTGCGCCATCCGCCCCGCGTCGCGTGAACCGCCGTAGAGCGTCCAGTCGACCTGGTTAGCTCCACGAACAAGGTCGTAGATCCTCGATTCAGTATCGTACGTGCCGAGGCCCCAGAGCTTGTCCCCGGAGTCGCTCGCGTCGCGGATGACGACCTCGTCATCGCGGATGTCCAGCCAGACCGGATTCTCGGCCTTGCCGGTGACGGCGATGCCGTCCCAGCCTGCGAACTTCATCATGCCAGCGAAGCGTCCGCCAAAGTTGGAGCGGGTGAACCACTCGATCGGCCATGGTTGGGCACCGATACCTTGCACTTCGCAGCGGCCCGCCCCGAACGGGGCCAGCGTGCCCTGGATGGGGCCGGACATGAGCGTGACCACGTTGGCAGGGTCGTACGCCGCTATCGTCTTGTCCTTGCACAGGTCGAAAAAGACCGCCGAGCCCACACCATGCCCGCCACCGTACTCGGCGTAGTCCGCCGTGTTCAGGCTGGAGATCTCGCCACTCGACAGATCGACCACGAGAATCTTGCCAGCGTATCCGTTAGCCATCTACTCAAACCTCCTCGTTCACAAGCCGTCGTCGGCTGCTGCCGGACGGCGTTCGTTTAGGCGTTGCGGACTAGTGTCCGCCCCGTGCGGCGGCCATCGCGGCGGCCATTGCCTGCGCCGCGGCGATCTGCGCATCCGTGTACTCGCCGCTGTCGCCCAGAGGCCACTTGCCGAGCTGCGGTGTAGCGTCATGCAGCCGCAGGTTCACGTTGTAGCCCGCGTCGTTTTGGACCGGAATCTCGGAGGTGAATGAGATTGCGTTCATCGGACACACTTCGACGCAGGCCTGCTTGCCGCCAGGACCGCCCTCTTCGTTCCAGAACGGGGTGTCGGCGCACAGGTCGCACTTCTGAGCGTGCTTCTCCGTGGTGTTCCATAGTGCGCGAGACGGCGTGAACGGACACGCCTGCACGCAGCGCTCGCAGCCGATGCACTTGCTGACGTCGACCGTACGCACGTTGCCGTTCTCGGCATCCACGTGGTTGGCGCCGGTGGGACATGCGTCCACGCACGGCGGATAGGGGCACTGCCGACACTGAGAGATGGTGATGTCACCCGGATATGCCTTGAAAGGATCCTGGACGATCTGGATCCGCGCGTTGGCGAGACTGGTGGATCCGTGATGCGTGAGTGCACATGCAAGCATGCACGAGTTACAGCCCGCGCACTTCCTTGTGTCCACAAGCAGGTAGCCCTC
>JAFGAG010000019.1 GCA_016933785.1 Coriobacteriia bacterium
CTTGCCAAGCGCATGGAGTCGATCGGTGCCGACGCCGTCATCGGTGAGGGCATGGAGGCGGGCGGTCACATCGGCGAACTCACGACGATGGTGCTCATCCCGCAGCTCGTCGATGCGGTTCAGGTCCCGGTCATCGCCGCAGGTGGGATCGCCGACGGCCGCGGCGTGGCTGCCGCGTTCGCCTTGGGGGCCGAAGGTGTCCAGCTCGGGACGCGGTTCATGTGCGCCGAGGAGTGCACCATCCACGTCTCCGTGAAGGAGCAGGTGCTGAAAGCCAAGGACCGCGACACCGTGGTGACGGGGCGTTCGACAGGACACCCGGTGCGCGTACTCAAGAACAAGCTCGCACGCCAGATCATGGAACTCGACCGGGAGAACAAGGCCGAGGAGATCGAGACCCTCGGCGCGGGGAAATTGGCGCTCGCGATGCGTGAGGGCGATGTCGAGATGGGCAGTCTGATGGCCGGTCAGTCGGCAGCGATGGTCTCCTGCATAGAGCCCGCCGCCGACATCGTGACCGCGCTCGTGAGAGATGCCGAGGCCGTCATGGCCTCGCTTCGCGCGCCGAGGGACGCGTAGCGATGGCGCGCCCTGTTGCGTTCGTGTTCCCCGGGCAGGGGTCTCAGCGTATCGGGATGCTCGACAGGGTCCCGGACGCGGCAGCAGCGCGGGCGCTCGTCGCCGATGCGGAGGACTGTTCAGGACTGCCCCTCGGTCGTCTCGCCGCAGAGGGTCCGGTCGACCGGCTGACCGACACCCGTGCCGCGCAGCCGCTTCTGTTCATCGCGGATCTACTGTGGGCACGAGCGGTGTCCCAGCACGGGATCGATCCTGTCGTGGTCGCCGGACACAGCCTCGGGGAGTACGCTGCTCTCGCGTTCTCAGATGTCCTCGACGACCTGGAGGCGCTCAGCCTCGTCTGCGAGCGCTCCCGGCTGATGGCCGATGTCGCCGAAGCCGTCGGTGGGACCATGGCCGCGGTGCTCGGCATGGACGTGGATGCCACCCATGCGGTGGTCGATGGGCTGGACGGTGTCTGGGTCGCCAACGAGAACGGTCCGGGCCAGGTCGTCATCTCCGGAACGCATGCGGGTATCGAGCACGCCATCGGCGCGCTCTCGGCGGCTGGTGCACGCCGGGTCGTGCCGCTTGAGGTAGCGGGACCCTTCCACTCGCCGCTCATGGCGCCTGCCGCTGAGGCTTTCGGCCACACACTCGCACGGACGACGTTCCGTCAGGCTCTGGTGCCGGTCTCACAGAACACAGGTGCGACTCCGACCGATGATGCAGATCTCATCCGAGGGCGGCTCGCCGCCCAGATCGTGTCCCCGGTCGGGTGGACAGCCATCCTGGAGGCGTTCGCCACCAAGGGCGTGGAGGTTCTCGTGGAGTGCGGGCCCGGCTCGGTGCTCACCGGTATCACCAGGCGTTATGAGGGGCTCGAAGGGGTATCAGCCGATACGGACGGGCTGGATCGCGTTTCGGAGGTGATCGGGTGATGAACCGTCTCGAAGGTAGGGTGGCGCTCGTCACAGGCGCATCGCGCGGTATCGGCGCGGCAGTGGCACTGCGTCTTGCGGCTGAGGGGGCCTCCGTCGTGGTCAACTACGCGGGACGCGCCGATGCCGCTGCTGCAGTCGTCGACACGATCGAGGAAGCGGGCGGTTCGGCGATCGCCGTACAGGCCGACGTGAGCGACCCCGCGGCTGCGGGCACCCTGGTTCAGGAGGCGCTCGCGCGGTTCGAGCGGATCGACATACTCGTGAACAACGCGGGTATCACCCGTGATGGCCTGCTCGTGCGTATGTCAGATGAAGACTGGCGCTCGGTGATCGACACCAACCTATCGGGCGCGTTCTATCTGTCACGGTCGGTCGGCAAGCTCATGATGAAGCAGCGCTCCGGCTCGATCATCAACATGGCCTCGGTCGTGGGCATCACAGGCAACGCCGGTCAGGTCAACTACGCGGCGGCCAAGGCGGGTCTCATCGGCATGACCAAGAGCATCGCCCGCGAGCTGGCGGGACGGGGGGTCCGCGCCAACGCCGTCGCGCCTGGCTTCATCGCCACCGAGATGACGAGCGCTTTGCCCGATACGGTGCGGGCGGCGGCGGTAGCGTCCATCGCGATGGGGCGTCTCGGCACGCCGGATGACATCGCGGCGGCGGTCGCGTTCCTCGCGAGCGAGGATGCGGCCTACATCACCGGTCAGGTCATCGCCGTCGATGGCGGCATGACCTTCGCATAGCCGGAACCAACGCGGTTGCGCTGGAAGGAGGTGTTTCGTATGGAGCATGAGGAGATCTTCGCAAAGGTGAAGGACGTCATCGTCGACCAGCTGTCTGTCGATGAGGACGACGTGACCGCTGAGGCGTCGTTCTTCGACGACCTGGGCGCTGATTCGCTCGACATCGTCGAGCTCGTCATGGCACTCGAGGACTCGTTCGGCGTATCCATTCCGGATGAAGAGGCCGAGTCGATCAAGACTGTCGGCGACGCGGTCGAGTACATCGTCGCGAATCTGGAGTAGTGCGGCGTCAGTAGCCGCTTCGTGGCGGCACCATCCTCGAGAGGGTGGTGCCGCCCACGCGCCTTGAGGAGGCACCGTGGATATGCCCACGCTCACCATAGGGTCGCGCACCGCGCGGCTCCCCATCGTGCAGGGTGGGATGGCGGTCCGTATCTCACTGTCGCCGCTTGCCGCAGCGGTCGCCCGGGCGGGGGGTGTGGGGCTCATCGCAGGGTCGGGATTGAGCACCGCCGAGCTCGCCGCCGAGATGCGCGCCGCACGTGATGTGACCGACGGCGTGGTCGGCGTCAACATCATGGTCGCGGTTCGGGCCTTCAAGGAGCTCGTGATCACCGCCATCGACAACGGGGCGGATCTCGTGGTCTGCGGGGCGGGGTTCTCGCGCGATGTCTTCGGTTGGTGCCGTGACGCCGGTGTGGAGTGCGTGCCGATCGTCGGCTCCGCACGGGTCGCCCGTTTGGCCGAGAAGTTCGGCGCGTCTGCGGTCGTCGTGGAGGGTGTCGACGCGGGCGGGCACCTCGGCACCGACCAGCATGTGGAGGACCTGCTTCCCGAGATCCTCGAGGCGGTCGACATACCGGTCATCGCGGCCGGGGGCATCGCCACCGGTGGCGACATCAAACGCATGCTCGATGCTGGCGCCTCCGGCGTGCAGATGGGTTCGCGGTTCGTGGGCACCGTGGAATGCTCGGCCTCCGACGCCTTCAAGCAGCTGTATCTCGATGCCACCGATGATGACATCGTGCTCACGAAGAGCCCCGTCGGGCTGCCGGGACGCGCCATCACCAACCCGCTCACCCGTCGGCTGGCGGTCGGCGACTACCCGCGCATCGTGCGCTGCAAGTCGTGCCTGAAGGAGTGCGGTAAGGAGTACTGCATCATGGACGCTCTGGAGCGGTCGCAAACCGGTGATGTCGTCGAGGGTCTCGTCTTCGCAGGCACCTCGGCCGCCCGCGTGAACGACATCCCGACCGTCCATGACCTGATGGAACGCCTCGTCGCCGAGTGGCGCGCGGCGAGCGGGGAGGAGTAGCAGTGGACCGTCGAATCGTCGTCACCGGCCTTGGGGCCGTATCGCCCGTCGGCATCGGAGCAAATGCGATCTGGGAGTCGATCGCGGCCGGTCGCAGCGGCATCGGACCGATAACCGCGTTCGATGTCTCCGCATACCCCACGCGTTTCGCCGCCTACGTGGATGGCTGGGACCCGTCGCCCTGGATCGAGGCCAAGGAGGCGCGTCGGCTCGCCCGCTTCCAGCAGTTCGCCGTCGCCTCGGCGCTCCTGGCGGTCGAGGACTCCGGCCTCGAGATCGGCGAGCACAACGCCGAGCGCGTCGGGGTGATCGTGGGATCGGGGATCGGCGGTCTCGGGACGATGGAGGAGCAGAAGGAGGTCCTCGACGCCAAGGGTCCGGGCAGGGTCAGCCCGTTCCTCGTACCCATGATGATCGTCGATCTGGCTGCGGGACACATCTCCATCCGGCTCGGTGCCAAGGGCATCAACTTCGCTCCGGTTTCGGCGTGTGCGACCGGGAACCACTCGATCGGGGAGGCGGGGGAGGCGATCCGCCGCGGGGATGCCGATGTCGTACTCGCGGGAGGGTTCGACTGCGGCGTGACGCCGCTCGGCCTCGCTGGATTCTCCGCCGCGCGATCGCTTTCGACCCGCAACGAAGACCCGCAGGCCGCCTCACGTCCGTTCGATGCCGATCGTGACGGCTTCGTGATGGGCGAGGGCGGTGGAGTGCTGGTACTCGAAGAGCTCGAACACGCGAAGGCACGCGGGGCGCGGATCTACGGTGAGCTCGCCGGCTACGGCGCGTCAGCCGACGCGTACCACCTCACGGCTCCTGATCCCTCGGGTGACGGTGCCCGTCGGGCGATGCTGCAGGCGCTCGCGAAGGCGCGCATCGAGGCCTCGGGCATCGGCTACATCAACGCGCACGGTACCTCCACGGGACTCGGTGACGCCGCCGAGTCGGGCGCGATCAGGCAGGTGTTCGGTGCCGATGCACCACCGGTGTCATCCACGAAGTCCATGACCGGACACCTGCTCGGTGGTGCCGGCGCCCTCGAGGCCGTCATCTGCCTGATGGCCATGCGCGAAGGGGTGCTCCCACCGACCGTCAACTACGAGACACCCGATCCGGCGTGCGATCTGGACTACGTGCCCAACGTCGCGCGTGAGGCTCGAATCGAGGCGCTCATGAGCAACTCCTTCGGCTTCGGCGGACACAACGCCACGTTGCTGTTCACCGCGTTCGGGGGCTGAGAAGTGAACGACGAGCTGCCAGATCGGGCCGAGCAGGTCCTCGGCTACCGGTTCTCTGATGCCCGACTCCTCGCAACTGCCCTCACGCATCCGTCGTACGCGGCCGAGCACGCTGGCGCCGAGGCCTACGACCGGCTGGAGTTCCTGGGTGATGCCGTGCTCGGCTTCATCGTCGCCGACGAGATGTTCCGTGCGTTCCCGCACGAACCGGAAGGCGATCTCACCAGGCGCAAACACTCCGTCGTCTCAGGGGAGGCGCTGACCCCCGTCGCGATCGCACTGGGGATCGGTGAGCTGCTCCGATTGGGTCGCGGCGCGGATGCCGCGGGCGAACGCGAGCGTGCGTCGGTCCTCGAGAACGCGCTGGAGGCGCTCGTGGGCGCGGTCTACCTCGACGGCGGGCTGCCCGCCGCGCGCGACCTCGTGGCCAGATTCCGCGCAGCGCTTCCCGCTCGGCGAACGAGCGCAGCGGGTGACGTCAAATCGCTCCTGCAGCAGCGCACTCAGACAGGTGGGGGTTCGCTCCCCGAGTACCGCGTCGTGGGCATGGATGGCCCTCCGCACGCTCGTACCTTCACCGCCGAGGTGTGGATCGGAGAACGCTTGATGGGCACCGGTTCAGGCCGGTCCAAACAGGCCGCCGAGAAGACCGCGGCAGCCGCCGCGCTCAAGGTCTTGGAGGAGGCCGATCCAGGCGTCTGAGCGACCGCATCGCTGTGATAGGATACGGGACGTCCGGCGCTCCCTGCGCCCGGTGAACCATCCCCGCACACCTGCTGAATGGGTTGTCACTTGTACCTGAAGTCACTCACCCTCAAAGGGTTCAAGTCCTTCGCCGACAAGAGCCGGCTCGCTCTGGAGCCCGGTGTCACGGTCGTGGTCGGGCCGAACGGATCGGGCAAGTCGAACATCTCCGATGCCGTCCTGTGGGTCCTTGGCGAGCAGTCGGCCAAGTCACTGCGCGGCAACTCGATGGAGGACGTCGTGTTCGCGGGTTCTTCCGCGCGACAGGCCGTCGGTGTGGCCGAGGTGGACCTCGTCCTCGACAACCACGACGGAACGCTTCCGCTCGAGTTCAGCGAGGTCACCATCACGCGGCGGATGTTCCGCAACGGTGAGAGCGAGTACCTGATCAACCAGGCGCCCGCACGCCTGCTCGACATCCAGGAGCTCCTGCATGACACCGGCCTCGGTCGTGACACCCATTCCATCATCAGCCAGGGCCGGCTGGACGAGATACTGAACTCGAAGCCCGAGGAGCGTCGTGCGCTCATCGAGGACGCGGCCGGTGTCTTGAAGCACAAGAAGCGCAAGGACCGCGCGGTGCGCAAGCTCACCGCGATGGACGTCCATCTCGATCGGATCCGGGATGTCCTGGTGGAGATCGACCGTCAGCTGAAGCCCCTGCAGCGGCAGGCCGACAAGGCACGTGAGTACCGGGAGATCGAGGCCGAACTGCGCGAACTCGAGGTGTCCCTCGCAGTGGGTGACCTCAGGGGCCTCCAGGCACAATGGGACGCATTGGAGCGGCGCGAGCGAGAGCATGATGCCGAGGTCGATCTCGCGAGGTACCGTCTCGCCGAGAAGGAACGCGAACTCCAGACGTTCCAATCGTTGCTCGAGGAGAAGGGCCTGTTCGTCGGCGACCTCTCAGAACAGCGCAGGCGTCTGCAGTCCGTGTTGGAGCGGACGAATTCGGGTCTACTTCTGCTCGAGGAGAAGGGTAAGAACCTCGTCGAGCGCCTGTCCGAGCTCCGGCAGAAATTCCACCAGAGCGGTACGAGGCTGGAGTCGCGGTCGGCCGAGCTCCAACAGATCGCGGAGGAGCGTGCGGTCACTGAGGCCAGGATCCAGGCGCTCTACTCTCAACTCGGCGAACTGCGCAAGGAGTCGGAGACCGCCCGCAAGGAGCGTCTGGCCGCCGATGAGGCGCTGACCAAGGTGATGACAGACACGCGGCGCGCCCGCAAGGATGTTGACACTGCCCGTCTCGAACTCGCGGACATACAGCAGGCGCTCTCGGGCTTCGCGCTGGAGTCCGAGATCCTGGCAGACCGTGCCACCGCCATCCGCGACAGCCGCTCTGCGCTCATGCAGACACTCTCGGCACGGCGGTCCCGGCTCGATCAGCTGAGCGCGCGCATCGACAGGACGCGCAAGGAGTCTGATCTCGCCGCCGCCGAGGTTGACAAGCACGTCCGCCTGAACGAGTCCAAGCGCGCCACGCTGGACCGCTTGCGCAACGAGATCTCCGAGGTGCGCGCTGAGATCCGCGCCCTTGAGGAGGTCGACCGTGCGTTCGAGTCCGCGTCACCCGCGCTCGCCACGATGTTGGCGCAAGAGGACCAGTTCCCAGGCGTCATCGGTCCGGTGACCGACCACATCACCGTTCCCAAGGAGTTCGAGCATGTCGTCGAGCGCGTTCTCGGGGCCGATGTCTTCTGCATGCTCGTACGTCATCGCGACGACCTGGAACGCACCGTCGCCCTGCTGGAAGAGAACGGCGCCGCCGACTTCTCGCTCCTCGCGGTCGATACGGTACCAACACGCGAACTGCCTGCCGAGGCCCCCGGGGTCCGCCTGCTCGACGTCATCGAGTGCCCTGCCGACATCCGGCCGGGCCTGGAGGCGCTCATCGGCGATGTGTGTGTCGCGGAGTCCCTGAAAGACGCGCTCTCGGAGGCGGACGGGCCATGGCGGCTCGTGACCCGTGAGGGCCACATGGCCTGGGCAGGCGGGCGGGTGCGGGTCGGGCCCAACCTCGATGATGATGCGGGGGTCCTGACCCGCAAGCGACTGCTCGTCGATCATCGCGACCGGTACGCGTCGCTGGACTCGGAGCTCGGCCAGGCCGAGGCCACGCTGGTCGCGCAGGGCGAGTCGCTCTCCGCAGCCCAGCAGGATGCGCTCGGGCTCTCACAGGTTCTCGCCACACTGACCGGTGAAGAAGCCTCGCTTCGCGAGGAGGTGGGACGGCTCGAGCAGAGCGTGACCGACGCGGACACAGAGGCCGCTTCGATCGATCTCCGCATCCGGCAGATGGAGGAGCGTACCGCCAAGGATCGGCCTGCACAGCGGGCGCTCAGCGACCGCATCGAGACCGGGCTCCGGACGATCGATGAGCTCGAGGATGCAACGGTGGCAATGCGGGAAGAGCGCGACACGCGGTTCCGGGAGGAGGCCGAGGTCACCAACCGTCTCGGCACCTGCCAGGTCGAGATCGCCGCTGTCTCGGAGCGCGAGGTGCACCTGAAACGGCGTCAGTCCTCACTGACATCCGAGCTCCGTGAGCTCGAACATGCGGTGGCTCACTCAAGTGAGACAGCCGAGGCGCTCGAATCCCTGCGCGCACGTGTCGAACCGCTCCACGAGCTCTATCAGGTGCTCCTTGAGCGTGCGGAGCACTGGGGCGACAAGCTGCGCGATCGCGCCCGGTTCGAGCAGGCGGACTCCGAGTCGCTCCGGCAGACGATCCACGACGGACAGGAGGCGGTCCGGACGGCGCAATCCGCGGTGGAGGCGGCACTCGATGTGATGTCGGATGTGCGCGTCGAGAAGGCCGCGCTCGAGGTCCAGGTGACCGCGGCGGTGCGACGCATCGTCGAAGACCTCGGCATGCCGGTCGAGCGCGCACTGGAGCTTCCGCCGATCGAGGACCGCTCCGCGGCCGCCGATCGCGCCATACGTCTGCGCCGCCGCATCTCGAACCTTGGCCCCGTCAATCCGGTCGCCGTCGAGGAGTTCGCCGGCCTGCAGCAGCGCCGTGACTTCATGCAAGACCAGCTCGACGACCTGATGGCGAGCAGGCACGCGCTGCAGAAGGTGATCGGCGCCATCGACCGCAAGATGCGAGACCGCTTCCTCGAGACCTTCGAGCTCGTGGACACCCACTTCCAGGAGATCTTCAGTGTCCTGTTCCCGGGCGGGCAGGCATCCCTGACGCTCACCGACCCCGATGATCCGGAGACGACCGGCGTCGAGGTCGTCGCACAGCCGCGTGGGAAGCGGCTGCAGAAGATGAGCCTGCTCTCCGGCGGGGAGAAGTCCCTCACCGCACTCGCGCTGCTCTTCGCGGTCTACCGGACGCGACCGTGCCCGTTCTACATTCTGGACGAGGTCGAAGCGGCGCTTGACGACACCAACCTCCGGCGGTTCATAGCTTTTGTCGACAGCCTGCGGGCGTTCACGCAGTTCATCGTCGTCACGCATCAACGCCGCACCATGGAGATGGCCGACGTACTGTACGGCGTCTCGATGCAGGCCGATGGTGTGAGCAAGGTCGTCAGCCAGAAGCTCGACCGCGCCACAGCCACAGAGCCGGCGTCATGAGCGAGGCCCCATGGTACAAACGGCTCGGCTCCGGACTGTCGCGCACCCGCGAACAGCTGGGCGGCTCGATAAACGTCCTGCTCAAGCGTGGACCACAGCTGGATGAGGAGTTCTGGGACGGCCTCGAGGAAGCACTGATCCGTGCCGACATGGGCGGTCTGGCAGCTTCGGAGATGATCGACCGGCTCCGCAAGGTCGCATCCAGGGAGGCGCTTGCGGACGCCGCTGCCGTCGTGTCGCGTCTCGTGGACGAGATCGCCACGGAGGTCGCGACCGCCGGCACCGACCTTTTCGCGGATGGGCCCGTCTGTGTCCTGATGGTGGGGGTGAACGGCACCGGCAAGACGACGAGTGTCGGCAAGCTCGCCGCTGCCGCCGCTGCCGCCGGTCGCACGGTCGTGATAGGCTCGGCCGACACCTTCAGAGCCGCTGCGATCGAGCAGCTCCGGGTGTGGGGCGAGCGTGCGGGCGTACGGGTGGTCGAGCGTCCGCACGGGTCGGACCCGGCCGCAGTCGTGTACGACACCCTGACGGAGGCCCGGTCGATCGGGGCGGATCTGATCCTCATCGATACGGCCGGCAGGCTCCACACATCAACGGACCTGATGGCGGAGCTGCAGAAGGTCAAGCGAGTCGCGGAGCGAGAGAGTCCGTTCCCTGTCCGTTCGGTGCTCGTGGTGGATGCGACGACGGGGCAGAACGGTCTCGTCCAGGCCAGGGAGTTCGATCGCGCGCTCGAGCTGGACGGCGTGATCCTCACCAAGCTCGACGGCACCGCGAAGGGCGGCATCCTGGTGGCGGTCGTCCGCGAGCTCGGCCTGCCGCTGCTTCGTATCGGTGTAGGGGAGGATATCGACGACCTCGAGCCGTTCGACCCGGATGCGTTCGCCCGTGCGCTCGTCGGCGACCTCGTCTGAGACCGACTTGGACGAACACCGCTTCATCCTCTGGCGTGACTCGGATAGGCGGGTGGTCGTACTCGCCTCCGTGCTCGCGGTGGCGCTCGGCATCGTCGTCAGTCTGCTGTATGTCGTCTATACGACCGTGCGCATCTCGGGGCCCTCGATGGAGCCCGCTCTCTACGACGAGGACCGGGTGCTTATCACTCGGGGATACGATGTAGCCGAGCACGACGACATCGTATCCGCGGTGGTGCCCGATGAGCACGGGCAGCCCGTTCGCGTCATCAAGCGGGTGGTCGCGTTGGCCGGAGACACGGTCGAGATCCATGGCGATCGCGCCTATGTGAACGGCGAGCGCGTCCCCGGCGGTGCGAACGGTGATGCGAGCGGCGCGTGGATTCCGGCCTTCGAAGTGCCCGCGGGCCACGTGTTCGTGCTGGGCGACAACCGCTCGCTTTCGTACGACAGTCGCGAGGTGGGCCCGGTGCCCGTCGCGGACATCCGTGGCAAGGTGGTCGCTGTCATCCTGCCATTGCATCGCTTCAGTATCATTGACTGACCCCCCACGGAGCGTACCGGCGCCGTGAGACCATGGAGGTGCTCCACGTGTTCGAGAACCTGACCGATCGGCTTCAGGCGGTGTTCAGCAAGCTCACCGGGCGTGGCGTTCTGTCCGAGGCCGATGTCGATGCCGCGATGCGCGAGATCCGCATCGCGCTGCTCGAGGCCGATGTCGACCTGAAGACCGTCAAAGCGTTCGTGGCGGCGGTCCGTGAGCGCGCGGTCGGCCAGGACGTCATGAAGAGCCTCACTCCAGGTCAGATGGTTGTGAAGATCGTCCTCGAGGAGATCACCTCACTCATGGGTGGTGCCGAGTCCAAGCTCGTCTTCTCCGGCCGCATCCCCTCGGTGGTGATGCTCGTCGGTCTGCAGGGCTCCGGTAAGACCACGGCCAGCGCCAAACTCGCGCGGTTGTTGGCGCAACAGGGTCGGAGTCCGCTCCTCGTCGCGTGTGACGTCTACCGCCCGGCCGCGGCTGACCAGCTTGAGGCGCTTGGAGGACAGCTCGGCGTCCCGGTCTTCCGTGGTGACGGCCGCGATCCGGTCGCGATCGCCCGGGCCGGGGTGAAGGAGGCCGTCGCAACGATGCGCGACCTCGTGATCGTCGACACCGCGGGGCGGCTCCATATCGACGAGGCCATGATGGACGAAGCCGCTGCTATTCGCGACGCGGTCCGCCCGGATCAGGTGCTGATGATCGTCGATGCGATGACCGGTCAGGACGCGGTCACCGCCGCGAAGGCGTTCGCCGAGCGCGTCGACTTCGACGGCGTGATCGTGACCAAGCTCGATGGCGACGCACGCGGTGGTGCGGCGTTGTCGGTACGCTCGGTGACCGGGCGCCCCATCAAGTTCATCGGTCTTGGGGAGAAGATTGATGCGTTGGAGCCGTTCCACCCCGATCGGATGGCCAAACGGATCCTGGGCATGGGCGATGTCGTATCGCTGATCGAGAAGGCTCAAAGCACGATCGACGCGGGCACCGCCGAGCAGTTGGAGGCCCGGCTCAAGGAGGGGCGGTTCACGCTCGATGACTTCCTCGCTCAGTTGCAGCAGGTGCGGAAGATGGGCTCGCTCGGCGACATCATGAAAATGATCCCCGGCGCCGACAAGTTGCCGGCTGACGCGAAGGTCGATGAAGGCGCGCTCGGCCGCACTGAGGCGATCATCGGATCGATGACCCCCCGAGAGCGCGACAAGCCGTCCGTCATCAACGGATCACGTCGCGAGCGCATCGCGGCGGGGGCGGGCGTATCCGTCTACGAGGTCAACCAACTCCTCAAGCAGTTCACTCAGGCACAGAAGCTCATCAAGCAGATGCAGGTAGCCGAGCGCCAGGGCAAGCGCGGCAAGCGCCGCGGTGGATTCTTCCCCGGGATGTCCGGCAGATTCTAACTGGCGGATGCCGGCTAAGAACGCTTTTGACCGGTGCAGGCACATCTCGTATCATTAGTCGCTGCTTTTGCTCACGAGTGGTTCGGTCCGAACCACCTACACGGAGGTGAAGGTTTTGGCAGTCAAGATCCGCCTTGCTCGCGCAGGCGCGAAGAAGGCCCCGTTCTACCGGGTGGTCGCGGCAGACTCCCGCGCACCGCGTGACGGCCGGTTCATCGAGATCCTCGGCCGGTACAACCCACGCACCGATCCGTCGACCATCGAACTCGATGTCGAGAAGATCGACGCCTGGATCGCGAAGGGTGCCACCCCGAGCGAGACCGTGGCCAAGCTGATCGCTATCGCGAAGAACCCCGCGGTCGAAGCGCCGGCGAAGGGTGAGACGCTCTCCAAGAAGGCCCAGGCCAAGGCTGAGGCCGAGGCGAAGGCCGCAGCCGAGGCTGCTGCCAAGGCCGCCGAGGAGGCCGCCGCTCCCGCGGAAGTCGAGGCCGAGCCGGCCGAGGAGACCCCTGCTGAGGCGCCGACCGAGCCGGCAGAGTAGCGATGTCGACACACGCTGACGTCGATGCCCTGGTGAACTACGTCGTCACCTCGGTCGTGGAGCATCCTGACGAGGTCCGTATCGCCAGTCACGAAGAGAGCGGCGTCACGACCTATGAGGTCACCGTACATCCGGATGATGTGGGTAAGGTCATCGGCCGTCAGGGGCGTGTCATCAAGGCGTTGCGGGTCCTTGCACGGGCCGCAGCCTCGATGAACGGCGCGGACGCGACGGTCGAGGTCGTCGGCTGATCGAGATGACCGTTCCGTACCGCAGAGCCGGACGGATCCAGAAGTCCCATGGCACTCAGGGAGAGGTCGTCGTCGCGATAGGCGACGGCCTCTCCTTCTCTGACCTGGAGGGCCTCGAGTTGTGGGTCGTCCCGCCGCCTGCAGTGGTGCGGCCGCATCGCGTCTTGGACGTGCGATCTGGCCCGAAGGGGGCCGTCGTCACACTCGACGGGGTCGATACAGCAGCTGCTGCGCATGAGATCGTCGGGCGGTGGCTTCTCGCCGCATCAGATGCGTTCCCGGAAGACCAGGGCGCGGCATCCGATGTCATTGGGTACGCGGTCACCGACGCCCGACGCGGATATCTCGGAGTCGTCACGGATATCATCGTCACCGGCGCGAACGACGTCCTGGTGGTGGATGAGGGTCCGTTCGGCCAGGTCCTGCTGCCTGTGATCGACCAAGTCGTCCGTGATGTGGACGATGCCGCCGGTTCGATTGCGGTCGTGCTGCTCGACGGACTCATCGACGAAGAGGCCGACTGATGAGGATCGACATCATAAGCGTGCTACCGGAGATGTTCGGACCGGTCCTCGACACCTCGATACTCGGTCGCGCACAAGCCAGCGGAGTGATCGAGATCGCGGTGCATGACCTACGCGATTGGACCGACGACAGGCACCGCACCACCGATGACTATCCGTTCGGCGGCGGGCCGGGCATGGTGATGAAGCCCGAGCCGGTGTACCGGGCGCTCGATGCCGTCACGGCGCTGAGTGATGCAGAGCCTTTCGTGGTTCTCACCTCGCCGCAAGGGCGCCGACTGGATCAGGCCCTCGTCCGGGAGCTTGCCGCCAGGCCGCGGCTCCTCATACTCTGCGGCCGCTACGAAGGGTTCGACGAGCGTATACTCGCGCGTGCGGATCTCGAGGTGTCGATCGGCGACTACGTGCTCACAGGCGGAGAGCTTCCGGCCCTCGTGCTCACGGACGCCGTGTCCCGACTCCAGCCGGGTGCGCTGGGGTGCAGCGATTCGGCAACGGATGAGTCGTTCAGCGAGGGTCTACTGGAGTATCCTCAGTACACTCGGCCCGCGATCTTCAGAGGCATGGAGGTGCCCCCCGTGCTGGTGAGTGGTGACCATGCACGCATAGCCGCATGGCGACGCCGGGAGTCGCTCCGGCGTACCGCTGAGCGCAGGCCCGACCTTCTGGTGGGCGCCGCGTTGAGCCCCGAGGAGTCCGAGTTCGTGAACGGTGTCGTCCAGAAGGAGAACGCTGACCGTGACTGACAGCGAGAATGTATACGGCGTTGACCCAGAGGGGAACACCGAGACCACGGCCGGCGATGAGTACGGCACGCCGCGCATGGAGTCACGTCGCTCCGAGGAGCGTCCGGTCTCATTCGTCCGCTGGCTGGGCGAACTCGTGCTGATGGTCGTACTCGCGTTCGCGCTCGCCGGAGCGATACGCGCGTGGGTCGTCCAGCCGTACGTCATTCCCAGCGGATCCATGATTCCTACGATCGAGCTGCAGGACCGCGTGATCGCCAACAAGTTCATCTATCGTTTCACCGAGCCGAAACGAGGAGACATCGTCGTGCTCGACGATCCGACCGGGTCGGTTGACACCCTCATCAAGCGCGTGATCGCGGTCGGCGGTCAGACGGTCGATCTCGTGGACGGCAAGGTGGTTATCGACGGAGTCGTACTTGACGAACCGTACACACATGGGTTGCCGAGCGAGCCGATGGTGCTCGAGATGCCCTACACGGTCCCCGCGGATTCGGTCTGGCTCATGGGCGACTACCGCACGAACAGCGCCGACTCCCGAGTCTTCGGTGCAGTGCCGCTCTCGCAGGTGCGAGGTCGCGCCATATTCCGTTTCTGGCCGATCGACCGCATCGGGACCATGGACTGAGATCCCGTGCGTCGCCAGGCTTCCGAGCTCCCGGATTGCCTGACGCTGAACGCTTCGCTATACTGTCCACTCGTGCCTCAGGGCGCTCAAGAACACACCACAGACTGAACAGGAACGTCTCATGGACAAGATCCGCGCTATAGAGCAGCAGCAGCTGCGTGACGACCTGCCCGAGTTCGGGGTCGGCGACACCGTCAAAGTCATGTACAAGGTCGTCGAGGGCTCGCGGGAACGCGTTCAGCCGTTCCAGGGCATCGTCATCCGTCGCCATGGTGCCGGCAATCGCGAGACCTTCACGGTCCGCAAGCTGTCCTTCGCCGTCGGTGTGGAGCGCACGTTCCCGGTCCACTCGCCCAAGATCGTCGCGCTCGAGGTCGTCACCCGCGGCAAGGTCCGCCGCTCCAAGCTCTACTACCTGCGCGACAAGGTCGGCAAGGCCGCCCGCGTCAAGGAGCTCCGTCACTAGCGCAGGACTATCACACGGTTCACGAAGGCCCCGGAACTGTCCGGGGCCTTCGTCGTACTCGCGGTACACTGCGACCATGGATATCCGACCCGTGTCCGTCATTGCCGAGGAACTGGCATCCGCAGATCCTGGCTCACTCGTCCGGCTGATCATGGCCGTAGCCGACGACTCCCGTGCAGGGGTCCGTGAGGCCGTCGCAAGAGCGGAGCGTCGTATGGAGGCGGTCGCCCGTGAGTCGGCCCGCCTCGAGGATCTCGCCCGGATCGAGATCCGGTTGATCGATGGCGGCTGCCGCATCGTCGCAGGTGTAGACGAGGTCGGCAGGGGAGCGCTCGCGGGTCCCGTCACGGCGTGCGCGTGTGTCTTCGCCAGGGACACGCACGTCCACGGCGTCAACGACTCCAAGCGCCTCTCACCGATGGCACGTGAGCGCCTGGACTCCGAGATCCGTCGTTCGGCGCTGGGTGTGGCTGTCGCGCACGTCGGACCTGAGGAGATCGATCGGATCGGTATCGCCGGTGCGACCCTGAACGCGATGCGACAGGCGATCGCCGCCCTCCCGGAGGTACCGGACCACGTGCTCGTGGATGGTCTGCCGGTCGACATCGGCCGACCGTGCACCGCGCTCGTCTCGGGCGACGCCCTGACACGCGCAATCGGGGCCGCATCGATCGTCGCCAAGGTCGAGCGGGATCACCTCATGGAAGAGCTCGACAGTCGGTATCCGGGCTATGGATTCGCCGGTAACAAGGGGTACGGCAGTGCGCCGCACATCGAAGCGATACGGACGCTCGGGCCATCGCCTGTCCACCGGATGTCCTTCTCGCCGTGCTCCTCACTCCGGCTCTTCTGAGTCGCTACCGTACGTCCAGGCGGCCCCCTCGCACGCACATGGTGTCGTTAATGCGTCGGTGACCTAGCGGTTGGACCCTGTTCACAGTCCGGTGTACCGGCCATGGGATGCTCCTCGCGACGAAAGGAGTGCGCTCATGACGAGCATGGACATCGGACGCAGGGGAGAAGAGGCAGCCGCGGCGTATCTGGAGCGGCAGGGGATGAGGGTCGTCGACCGCAACTGGCGCAACGGGCGTGGCGAGATCGACATCGTTGCCCTGGATGGACCGGATCTGGTCATCTGCGAGGTGAAGACGAGGGCTTCGACATCGGCCGGGCAACCGGAGGAGTCGGTCTCGCCGGCCAAGCAGCGGCGGCTGATGCGGCTCGCGGAGGCGTACGCGGCTGCTGCAGGTCTGGAGGAGGTATCGTTCCGTTTCGATGTCGTCTCCATCCTCGTGCTCCGAGACGACCGCGCGCTGCTGAAGCACCATCGCGCCGCATTCATCGCGGCGTGACGCGATGCAGGCATCGATCACCACTGCAACGCTTCACGGCGTCGAGGCGGTACGCGTGGAGGTCCAGGCGGACGTCTCGCCGGGACTCCCGGTGTTCGGCATCGTCGGGCTTGCCGACGTAGCCGTCCAGGAGGCGCGTGACCGGGTACGTGCCGCATTGCGTGCCGCGGGATACGAGTTCCCCAATGCGCGCGTCATCGTCAATCTGGCGCCCGCACCGCTGCGCAAGCACGGGACCGGGTTCGACCTGCCCATAGCACTCTCGATCCTCTGCGCCACGGGTCAGCTTCCCCGCCAGGCGTTCGACTCGGTGGCTGCCGTGGGTGAACTCGGATTGGACGCCCGGGTACGCGAGGTGCCGGGCATGCTCGCGCACGCGATCGGCGCGGTCTCGAGGGGCGATCACCTACTGGGCCCCGCGGACTCGGCCGAGGTCGTCGGGGCGGTGCCGGGGCTCGGGTTCCGCGCTCTGGAGCACCTCTCCATCCTCAGGGCTGGACTTCCGGAGTTGCTCCAGCCGCAGGTCGGATCGGACGAGCGTGCTCCCGATCCACCCGTGCGGCTCGAGGACATCGCGGGGCACGAGTCTGCCAAGCGATGCCTGGAGATCGCCGCTGCTGGTGGACATCACATCCTGCTCACCGGACCACCGGGGTCGGGTAAGACGCTGCTCGCGCGGGCGCTTGCCGGGCTCCTACCCCCACTGACCGAGCGCGAGCGACTCGAGTCGGCCCTCATCCACTCGGTCGCGGGCCTCGATCCGCGACCGTCGATCGATGGCGTTCGTCCGTTCCGGGCGCCACACCATTCGTGCACCGTGGCCGGTCTCGTGGGTGGCGGGACACCGCCGCGTCCGGGCGAGATCAGCCTTGCACACAACGGTGTGCTGTTCCTGGACGAGGTCGCCGAGTTCGCCCCCGGAGCGCTCCAGGCGCTCCGCCAGCCGATCGAGGAGGGCATGGTGACCCTCGTGCGCGCGAACGGCGCGGTTCGTTACCCGGGCAGGGTCACCCTCGCAGCGGCGATGAACCCGTGTCCATGCGGGTACGACGGGGATCCTCAGCGCGCGTGCACATGTACCGAGGGAGCGGTCCGCAGGTATCAGGCCCGTCTCGGCGGGCCGCTGTTCGATCGGATGGATATGACCATCCGGGTCGACCGCATCGACCCATCGCTGTTGCTCGCGGACGGGTTCGAGTCCTGCGCTTCAACGAACGACGCACGTGCACGGGTCACGCGCGCGTGGGAGTTCGCTTCTTCACGACGTTCCCGCAGCCTCCGTTCGACGTTGACGCCTGAGGCGAGAGCCGCTCTCGAGGCCGCCGCCCGGAACGCTCGGCTGTCTGGCCGAGGAGTCACCCGGCTGCTCCGTGTCGCTCGCACACTCGCTGACCTTGAATGTGCGGACCGGATACAGCAGGCGCACGTCGTCGAGGCGATTGCATACCGGTCCTGGGACGCCGCATGATGGCCGGGACGTTCGTCATCGAGTACGGGGACGCCGGATATCCGCCTTTGCTCGCTGAGACGCCGGATCCACCCCAGCGGTTGTACGGTATCGGTGATCCATCGGCACTGCGCCCCGGCCTCGCGATCATCGGATCGAGGAAGGCGACGCCGTACGGTCTGCGCTGCACGCGGCAGTTCGCTTCTTGGGCAGCGCAGGCTGGTATCACCGTCATCTCCGGAGCGGCGATGGGCTGTGACAGCGAGGCCCACCGCACCGCGCTTGGAAGTGGTGGGCCCACCGTAGCGGTTCTCGGATGCGGGCCTGACGTCGACTATCCACGGCGCTCGGCGGATATCCTGAAGACCATGCGCGCTGCTCATGCGGTCGTTTCCGAATTGCCATTCGGGGCACCGCCCACACGCTGGACGTTCGTCAGGCGGAACAGGATCATCGCGGGACTCGCGCGCGCCGTACTCGTCGTCGAGGCCGGACTTCCGAGTGGTACGTTCAGCACAGCCGACGCGGCACTCGATGCTGGAAGGGAGGTCCTTGCGGTACCAGGCTCGATACTCTCCGCGGAGTCCCGGGGATCCAACCGTCTGATCCGGCAGGGGGCTCTGCCGGTCACGGACGTCTCGGAACTGGCCGCCTCACTCGGCATGGAGGGCATGCTCCCGCCTGACGCCTCGTGTGGATCGCGAGACACGGTCGTACGCGCGCTCGCCGCCGACCCACTCCGCCCGGACGATCTTGCACGGGCCCTTGGGATCGATATCGTCACCGCCGCGCGCACCCTCGGTCTCCTGGAGTCCTCTGGAGCCATCGTGCGCTACGCGGATGGACGCTACGGGCTGGGATGAGGCCACCGGTGGGCAGTGACGTACAATGTCCATATCCGACTGAAGGAGCACGCCGGTGGATCCGGTCACGATAATCGGCGCCGGGCTGGCCGGAAGCGAGGCGGCGTGGCAGCTTGCGAACAGGGGAGTGCCGGTGCGTCTTCTCGAGATGCGGCCGCTCTCATCTGGAGCCGCTCACCACACGGATGGGTTCGCCGAGCTGGTCTGCTCGAACTCGTTCAAGAGCGACGACCCGCATACCGCCGCCGGACTACTGAAGCGCGAACTCGAGGACATGGGTTCTCTCATACTCGCCATCGCGCGTGAGGTGGCGGTTCCGGCGGGAGGAGCGCTGGCGGTCGACCGCACCATCTTCAGCCGGCGGGTGACGGCGCTGATCGAGGCACATCCACTGATAGATGTCAGGCGGGAGGAGGCCACATCGATCCCGGACGGTGATGTGATCGTCGCAGCGGGGCCGCTTCCGAGCGAGCGGCTGGCAGACGCGCTCGTCGAGCTCACCGGCCCCGGACGACTCGCGTTCTACGACGCGGCGGCGCCGATCGTCGATGCTGAGACCATCGATCGAGACGTCGTGTTCGACGCCTCACGCTGGGGTAAGGGTGGCGGTGCCGACTACCTCAACTGCCCGATGGACAGAGTGCAGTACGAATCGTTCATCGCCGCGCTCATCGCGGCGAATCGCGTGACCCTGCGGGAGTTCGAGCGCAGAGAACTCTTCCAGGCATGCCAGCCGGTCGAGGAGGTCGCGCGTACAGGTCCCGACGCGCTGCGGTTCGGGGCCCTCAAGCCCGTCGGTCTGACCGACCCCGTCACGGGGCAGAGGCCGTGGGCGGTCGTCCAGCTGCGGGCCGAGAACCGCGAGGGGAGCGCCTACAACCTGGTCGGTTTCCAGACCAATCTCACCTTCACCGAACAGGACCGGGTATTCCGTATGATCCCCGGACTCGAGAGGGCTACGTTCGTCAGGTACGGTGTCATGCATCGCAATACGTTCATCGACGCTCCACGCCTGCTGACCACGGATCTCTCGCTGCGTTCCCACCCTTGCATCCGGATCGCAGGTCAGCTCTGCGGTACGGAGGGCTACCTCGAGGCAGCCGCTTCCGGGTTGATCGCGGCCGTGGGCGTCTGGAGTGCCCGAATAGGCGCCCCACCGCCTGCCCTTCCCTCGACCACGGCCTTGGGATCGCTACTGACGTACGCCACCAACCCTGACACCACCGTCTACCAGCCCATGCACGTGAACTTCGGGCTTGTCCCACCGCTGGCAGAACGCGTGCGAGGCAAGCAGGCTCGCTATGCTGCGTATGCCCAACGCGCCCGTAGCGCCATGCAGGCGTTCGTCGACAGCCGTCCCGACCTGTTCGGTTCGCATCGGCCCCGGACCCCGTCGAATCATCGCGCGGAGGTGGGCGCACAGTGACCGAACGGCTCTCCAACGAGCAGCTGGCCGATGCGTTCCTGGAGCATCTGCGCGTGGAGCGCAACCTTTCACCGCGGACCGTCACCGCCTACGCCTCCGATATCGGCGGCTTCTGCGAGTGGGCCGCGCGGGAAGGCGTCCACATCTTGGATGCCGATCACCGGCGGCTGAGGCGCTACCTGGCCGAGCTCGACCGCGCACGGTACTCGAAGCGCACGATCGCGCGACACCTCGCCGCGATACGTTCGCTCTACCGGTATCTGGTCCGGCGGGGGCTCCTGTCAGCGAGTCCCGCTGCAGTACTTGCGACGCCCAAAGCCGCCAGACGATTGCCGGACGTCGCGGCTGGATCGCTCATCGACCAGCTCCTGGCACTGCCCGATGTCAGTACCCCATCCGGCCTTCGGGACCTTGCCATGATCGAATTGCTCTATGCGAGCGGTGTTCGTGTGTCCGAGCTCACCGGTCTGGACCTGGGCGATGTCGACACCGCATCGGCGACCATCCGCGTGATGGGCAAGGGGGCTCGAGAACGCATCGTCCCCGTACACCCGCTTGCGATCAAGCGGCTTCGTGAGTATCTGGCCGGTGGTCGGCCGGTGTTGGACAAGGGGTCAGCGGAGGGTGCGTTCTTCCTCAACCGGCTCGGTACGAGATTGAGCTCCGGAGGAGTGCGGCGCATGCTCGACCGCTACCTGCGACAGCTCGAGCAGCCGGGCCGCATCACCCCGCACGACCTGCGGCACTCTTTCGCTACACACCTGTTGGAGGGCGGCGCCGATCTGAGGACGGTCCAGGAACTTCTGGGCCACGTTGCACTGTCCACCACCCAGATTTATACTCACGTGAGCACGAGGCACCTCCGTGAGGTGCACAAAGGGGCACATCCTCGGGCCTAACGGAGGTCCACACCGCATGAGAACCGATCCCAAGGCGGAGCTTGCAGCCGCGTGGGTATCATTCAAGGATGACGGCGATATCAGGGCGCGAGACCGCCTGATTGTCGCCTATTCCCCACTTGTGAAATACGTGGCAGGCCGTCTGTCCTCCGGACTTCCGCAGACCGTGGATACCGCCGATCTGGTGTCCTACGGTGTCTTCGGGCTCATCGACGCCATCGACAAGTTCGATCCCGGTCGGGGCATCAAGTTCGAGACCTATGCTATCGCGCGTATCAAAGGCGCCATCATCGACGAACTCCGTGCTATGGATTGGGTCCCCCGCTCCGTCCGTGCTCGTGCTCGCGAGTTCGAGGCTGCGTACATCGCGCTTGAGAACCGTATGAAGCGCGTCCCCTCCGATGCCGAGATCGCTCAGGAGATGGGGATCGCGCCCCGTGAGCTGCAGTCGATCCTGACCAGGCTGTCGTACACGTCCATCATCTCGTTCGAAGAGATATGGTCAGGGGGCGCCGATCACGAGGACCGCGCCGATCCGCTCAGCTCGATTCCGGATGATTCCGCCGAGGACCCCGTGAGCATCTTCGAGACGGCCGAGCTCAAGGAGATCCTCGCTTGTGCGATCGAACGGCTGCCCGAGCGTGAGAAGACCGTGGTCGCGCTGTACTATTACGAGGGTTTGACACTCAAAGAGATAGGCGCGGTGCTCGGCGTCACAGAGTCCCGTGTCAGCCAGATGCATACTAAAGCCGTACTGAGGCTCCGTGCCCGGCTCCACGCGGCCCAGGGGTTCCTGCCGGTCGGGTAGCTCAGCCCCTGCGAAAGGAAGACACGCGATGTCCGGAGAGCGCATTCTGATCGTCGAGGACACCGACCTGCTCAGGCGCATGTATCGCGATCGGCTTGCGCAGGACGGCTACGACGTACTCGATGCCGCCGACGGTCTTGCCGGTCTCGCGGTCCTGCGGGAGCATCCCGTTGATCTGATCCTGCTCGACCTGATCATGCCGCGCATGGGCGGGCTGCAGGTGCTCGAGGCCGTCAAGGCCGATCCGCGCACCCATGGCATCCCCGTGGTCATCCTCACCAACCTGGGCGAGGAATCGACGATCGAGCAGGCGGTCTCGCTCGGGGCGACCGACTATCTGATCAAGAACCAGTCGCGGCCGGCGGACGTGTCCGAGAAGGTCGCACTGACCCTCGCAGCGTTCGGGTCGTCATCCGGAAAGGCCGAAGCGTTCCATGTCTTCATCAGGCCGGACGCAGGTGACGTGCACTCTGTGGTCGATGCCGCGGGCCTCAAGCGGATGCTCTGGTGTCCTGCGTGCGAGAACGAACTGGCCTTGCGTCTTGTTCCCGATGGGGAGCACCCGGGGCACTTCGACGCGTACTTCGTCTGCGGGTCGTGCGGCAGGGAGTACGCTGGACTCCGCTAGCCGCAGACCGACCACCCTTCTTTCCCACATGCGCTGCGTTTCGTGCTACCATACGCGCGCTCTTAATTCACACGTCCGTGGATCCTGCGCGAGGTGCCGGCACTGCCGGTCGTAGCAGGAGTCGAAGCGGGCGGAGGCCGAAACCTGAAGGAGGCACCACCATGTCCGTATCCATGAAGAACCTGCTCGAGGCCGGCGTGCACTTCGGTCATCAGACCCGCCGCTGGAACCCGAAGATGAAGCCGTACATCTTCACC
>JAFGAG010000020.1 GCA_016933785.1 Coriobacteriia bacterium
ACCCGCCCATGTCCTCCCTGTCCATCACGCCTCCCCCGGCTCACCAGCGCACATCTCGTACATGCAGATGCCCCGACACCGCTGGCGCGGTACCGGGGCATCGATCAAGCTCGGCGATGCCGCGCTACTTGTAGCTGTCCTGCACCCGCTCGTAGCTCACGTCTCCGTTGGCGATCTCCTCGAGCGCAAGCGTGAGCGGCTTGGTGCTCGTGATCTGTGCGATCTGCGGGGCCTGCATCGTGAGCAGCGCCTGATCGCGCACGCCATGGATCATGTCGTTGATCTG
Organism: Coriobacteriia bacterium; assembly: GCA_016933785.1. Taxonomy (GTDB): domain Bacteria; phylum Actinomycetota; class Coriobacteriia; order Anaerosomatales; family Anaerosomataceae; genus Anaerosoma. The sequence continues at coordinate 287 of JAFGAG010000020.1, forward strand.
ACGCGCACGCTTGGCCGCGACGATGCACAGCGTGTACTTGGAATCGACCGTCTCGAGCAGGAGGTCGATCTCGGGCTTGATGACCATATCAGCAGCATCCTTCACAGGATCGATGGGATTCGACGATGCCCGCCAACCTCTCGGTGGCCAGGGCGACATCATCGTTTTCTACCACATGATCGTATGTCCCCACAAGGCGGAGCTCTCGTTCGGCTGTCTCGAGTCGCGTCCTGACCTGCTCATCCGTCTCGGCTCCGCGCGTGCGGATCCGCCGTTCGAGCTCGCTCATGGACGGCGCCGTGATGAAGATGAGCACCGACGATGGCATCGCGTCCTTCACCTGGAACGCGCCCTGCGGATCGATCTCGAGGATGACGTCGCACCCTCTATTCAAGTGCTCCTCGACCGTGGAGCGCAGCGTCCCGTATCGGTTGCGGTGCACCTCGGCCCACTCCAGGAAGTCCCCGTCATCGATGCGCCGCTGGAACTCCTCCGGCGTGAGGAAGATGTAGTCTTCGCCATCCACCTCGCCCGGACGCGGTGTGCGTGTCGTCGCGGACACCGAAACCCAAAGACCAGAGACCCTGGCGACCAACCGGTCCACCAGAGTCCCTTTGCCGGCCCCCGATGGGCCGGAGATGATGAACAATGAGCCTTCGCGCATAGACGGTGCGCTTCAGCCGAGACGCTGCATGAGCATCTCGCGCTGGCGGGCACCAAGGCCCTGCACGCGGCGGCTCTCAGAGATCTCGAGCTCACCCATGATCTTCGCGGCCTTGGCCTTACCGAAACCCGGCAGGCTCTCGAGCAGCGTTGCGACCTTCATGCGGGCGACGATCGGATCGTCGGACTTGGCCATGACATCGGCGAACGACATCTCCCCGCCCTTGATCTGCTGACGAAGCTCCGCGCGCGCCTGGCGAGCCTGGGCCGCCTTCTCGAGCGCCTTCTTGCGGTCGGCCTCGGAGAGATTGGGTAGAGCCATTGGTTCCTCCTCGCGGTACGGTGCGCATTGCCGATTGGATCAACTCGCATGCCGCCGCGCACTCCGGTCTTGCATGCAGCGCCGTTGATGTTACCCCTGACCTGCGGCGATGCCAAGCCCGAACTAGCCGAGTCGCCTGCTTCCGGGCGAATCGATCGGTGTTCCGGCAGCGCATTGCGGGCACTCCCCCGGCTCCACAGACTCGACCTCGAGTCGAAGCAGAGGCAGGAGTTCGGCTGTGAATGCCTTCTCCCCGCCGCGGTCGATGATCGAGGTCACGGCGACCGCCTCCCCGCCAGCCGCCTGCACGAGATCGATGACCTCGGCGACGCTCCCACCGGTCGTGACCACGTCCTCGACGACGAGGACGCGCGCACCGGGATCGATCGTGAAGCTGCGGCGGAAGGTCATCACGCCGTTCTGGCGCTCACTGAAGATGAACTTGACCCCGAGAGCCTGGGCGACAGCGAAACCGATGATGATGCCGCCGACCGCCGGCGCCGCCACCAGGTCGATCTTCCGGTCAGAGACGCTTCCGGCCATCGCTTCGGCCAGCTCCGTGGTGAGCGCGGGGTCCTCGAGCACGCGAGCGCACTGCACGTATGTGTCCGAGTGACGCCCGCTCGTCAGCTGGAAGTGCCCGTGCAGGATCGCTCCCGCGTCCTTGAGAGCTTCAAGTACCGCATCCTGGCTCGTGGTCACGATGACATCTCCGTTCGGATAGCCCGCGCCGCAGCCGCGGGATCGGACGCGCCGGTGATCGGACGACCGATGACGAGGTGCGATGCGCCGGCCGCGATGGCCTCCGCGGGTGTCGCGGTGCGGGCCTGGTCGCCGACGGCGTCCCCTGCGGGTCGCACACCCGGGGTGACCACGAGCGCTTCGGCGCCGAGCAGCGCACGCACGGCGGCCGCCTCGTTCGGCGAGCAGACGACGCCGTCGCAGCCCGAGTCGCGGGCGAGCGTAGCGAGCATGACCGCCTGCTCCGCCGCGGGCCGCTCCACTCCCATCGTCTCGAGTGCCGCGTCATCAAGGCTCGTGAGGACCGTGACCGCGATGACACTGGGCGGCTTGGTCCCGAACTTCCGTGCCGCGTCCGCGGTCGCGCTCATCGCCGATTCCAGCATGGCCCGTCCGCCGAACGCATGCACCGTGAACATATCGGCGCCCGCGCGCGTCAGCATGCGGCAGGCGCCTTCCACCTGGTGCGGGATGTCATGGAGCTTGAGATCCACGAAGACTTTGAAGCCAAGCGAACGCAGCTCGCGGACGATCGAGGGCCCCTCCGCGTAGAAGAGCGTCATCCCCACCTTGACCCAGCCGGCGGTTCCCACAAGGGTCCGCGCCATCTCGATCGCGCTCGACCCGTCCGGCAGATCGAGTGCCACGATCATGCGGTCTTTCATCTCATCCGTCTCGTTCTTGCTCGCAGCGCGACCACGTGGCGCGCTCACGATACCTTCGGCGCTGCTGCTGTTCATCTCTTCCATGCTGCCCCCACAAGGTCGGTGACCTTCTCGATACCGCGCTCCTGGCAGAAGCGCTCCAGACCATCCACGACTCCCACGGTCGTCGTCGGGTCCATGAAGTTGGCCGTGCCCACCGCAACACCGCTCGCTCCTGCAAGCAGGAACTCCGCGGCATCCTCCGCACTCGTGATACCGCCCATGCCGATCACCGGGACGGAGACCGCCTGCGAGACCTGCCAGACCATCCTCACCGCGACCGGTCGCACGGCAGGCCCCGAGAGCCCGCCGACACCGCGCGCGAGCACGGGTGCGAACGTCCGCGTGTCGATCACCATGCCGAGCAGGGTGTTGATCAGGCTCACGGCGTCGGCACCCTCAGCCTCTACCGCACGTGCCACCTCGGTCACGTCAGTGACGTTCGGGCTGAGCTTGACGATGAGCGTCTTCGTGCTCACCGCACGCACCGAGCGCACGACCTCAGCGGCGGCCGGGCAGGTGGTCCCAAAGGCCATCCCGCCGGCATCCACGTTGGGACAGGAGATGTTCACCTCGAGAGCGTGAACACCGCTCTCCTGCTCGAGGCGCTCGGCCACCGCCGCATACTCGTCAGCGCGGTGTCCGACGACGTTCACGATCACAGGGACGTCATGTCTCGCAAGCCATGTCAGATCGTTGTCGCAGAACGCCTCCACTCCCGGATTCTGCAGGCCGATGGAGTTCAACATGCCTGAAGGCGTCTCGACGATGCGCTGCCCCGGGTTGCCCGGCCACGGCTCCAGGGAGACGCCCTTGGTGACCACCGCGCCGAGCCGCGCGAGATCGAAGAAGTCCGCGTACTCTTTGCCCGACCCGAACGTACCGGATGCGGTCATCACAGGATTCCGAAGCTCAAGCGCACCGATGCGCACACGCATGTCTACGCTGCTCATCGCTCCGCCTCCGGGTCCTCGTCTGAGTCCCACACCACGTCTGCCGCATCGAACACCGGGCCGTCCACGCAGGCGCGCTTCTGTCCGTGTCGCGTGGCCACCACGCACGAGAGGCAGGCGCCGACCCCGCAGGCCATGAGGCGCTCGAGCGATACCTGGCAGGCGACGCCCGCCTCGGCACACTGGCCCGCCACGATGCGCTGCATCGGTTCGGGTCCGCACACATACGCCACGTCCGGCCGTTCCCGCTGGAGCAGTTCCGCGCTCAACACCGTGACGAACCCGCACGTGCCCGCCGAGCCATCGTCAGTCGCCACGACCGATCTCCGGCAGAGCGAATCGAACAGCTCGCGCGCGAGCAGCCGTCCCGCGGACGGTGCGCCTTGCGCCAGTGTGATCTGAACGTCAGCCTCGGCCAGACGCTCCACGAGCATCCCCATCGGTGCGGCACCCAGCCCACCTGCCACCACAAGGGCGCGGGTGGTTCCTTCGGGGACCGTCCAGCCATGTCCGAGTGGACCGAGCACATCCATGACATCCCCGGGGCGAGCGTCCTCCAACACCCGCGTGCCGCGCCCGACGACCTGGTAGATGATCTCGAGCCGCTCTCCCCGCGCCCTGTGTACCGAGAACGGGCGCCGCAAGATGAAGTCCGCGCTGCGTGCGATGCGCACGTGCACGAACTGGCCGGGCTCCACCGTCGCTGCCGTGCGTGGCGCATCGAGCACGACACGACACACGCCCGTGGCGACGCGTTCGTTGCTCACCACGACGACTGGTTCGATGGCCGGGGTCGGTCCGTGTCCGCACATCACATGCTCCGCTCGAAGTCCTGCAACGCCCTCGCGTCCAGCGTACCGTGCTTGATCGCTTCGATCGCCTGAACGCTCGCGAGCGCCGCCGCGAGCGTGGTGATATTGCCCACGCCGTGCTGCACCGCCGCGGTGCGGATATGGTATCCGTCCGAGCGGGTCTCGCGACCGAACGGCGTGTTGATCACGAGCTGCACCTCACCGTTGACGATAGCGTCCACGATGTTCGGGCGACCTTCATGCACCTTGCGCACCTCGTCCACCGGGATGCCCGACGCCCGCAACATGCGCGCGGTACCGCGCGTCGAGAGTATCCGGAAGCCGAGAGCCGTGAGGTGACGGGCGACCGGCACGATGCCCCGCTTGTCGCGGTCGCAGATCGAGATGAACGCTGTACCGCTCGTGGGCAACGAGTAGTCGATCGCGAGCTGCGACTTCGCGTAGGCCGACGGGAAGTCGCCTGCCACGCCCATGACCTCACCGGTGGACTTCATTTCAGGGCCCAGCACGCTGTCGGCACCGGGGAAACGGCCGAAGGGCATGACCGCCTCCTTCACACAGAACCGGCCGAGGTCGCGGCCTTCGGGAGGCAGCCCCATGTCAGCCAGCCGCTCCCCCGCCATCACCCGTGCCGCCACCTTCGCCAGAGCGACGCCCGTCGCCTTGCTCACGAACGGCACCGTCCTGCTCGCCCGCGGATTGACCTCGAGCACGTAGACCTTCTCGTCTTTCACAGCGAACTGGACGTTCATCAGCCCGCGCACGCCAAGCTCGAGCGCGAGCGCCCGCGCGTGACCGCTGACCGCTTCGACGGTGTCTTCGCCGAGTGAGAAGGGCGGGATGCAGCATGCCGAATCACCCGAGTGGATCCCCGCCTCCTCGATGTGTTCCATGACGCCGCCGACGTAGACGGTCTCACCATCGCAGACGGCATCGACGTCCACCTCGATCGCGCCCTCGAGGAAGCGGTCGAGCAGGACCGGGTGATCCGGCGAGACCTCCGCAGCCTGTTGTACGAAGCGCAGCAGGTACTCCTCGTCGTACGCGATCACCATGCCGCGTCCACCGAGCACGTAGCTCGGGCGCACGAGCAGCGGATAGCCGATGCGCGCGGCCACCTCAACCGCCTCTTCGAGTGTGCGCGCGGTGCCCGCTGCAGGGTAGGCGATACCGAGGCGGTCGAGGACCTCAGCGAACCGCTTCCGGTCCTCCGCGAGGTCGATCGCCTCGGGGCTCGTGCCGAGGATCGGTACTCCGGCATCCTCGAGCGCACGAGCGAGCTTGAGTGGTGTCTGGCCGCCGAAGGTCACGAGCACGCCGTCAGGCTGCTCGAGATCGATGACGTCCATCACGTCTTCAAAGGTCAGCGGCTCGAAGTAGAGCTTGTCGGACGTGTCGTAGTCGGTCGAGACGGTCTCGGGGTTGCAGTTCACCATGATCGTCTCGAAGCCCGCCTCCGCCAGCGCGTAGGCCGCGTGCACGCAGCAGTAGTCGAACTCGATACCCTGTCCGATCCGGTTGGGCCCTGCCCCGAGGATCATCGCCTTCCTGCGGTCGGACCGCACGGCCTCGTTCTCCTCCTCGTACGTCTTGTAGTAGTACGGCGTCGTAGCAGCGAACTCACCTGCGCAGGTGTCGACCGCCTTGAACGTAGCCGTCACGCCGAGGTCCAGCCTTCTGGCGCGTACCTCACCCTCGAGGGCCCCTGTAAGGTGTGCGATCTGGACGTCCGAGAGTCCGTGCTGCTTGCATTCCCGCAGCTCAACAGCGGTGAGCGATGAGAGCGCACGCCCTCTGACCGAACCCTCTACCGCCACCACAGACTCCAACTGCTCGAGGAACCACGGGTCGATAGCGGTGATGGCGTGGATCTCCTCCACGCTTCTGCCTCGCCGCAACGCCTCGATCAGGTAGAACATGCGGTGCTCGTTGGGGACCGCGAGGCGCTCGTCGAAGTGCGCCTCGTCGAAGACGTCCTTGCCGTCCGACCCCAGCCCCCCTCGCCCGTTCTCGAGCGATCTCCAGGCCTTCCCGAACGCCTCGGCAAAGGTCCGGCCCATCGCCATGACCTCGCCGACACTCTTCATACGGGTAGTGAGTGTGGTATCGGTACCGGGGAACTTCTCGAACGCCCAGCGTGGCACCTTCACCACCGCATAGTCGATCGACGGCTCGAAGGCCGCCGGCGTGACCCGGGTGATGTCGTTGGGGATCTCGTCGAGCGTATATCCCGTTGCAAGCTTCGCGGCGATCTTCGCGATCGGGAAACCGGTAGCCTTGCTGGCGAGCGCCGAGGACCGCGAGACACGCGGGTTCATCTCGATGACGACCACCCGACCGTCGTCCGGGTTCACCGCGAACTGCACATTGCTTCCGCCGGTCTCTACACCGATCTCGCGCATGATCTCGAAGGACGCGTCGCGCAGCACCTGGTACTCGCGGTCCGTGAGGGTCATGGCGGGGGCTACGGTGATGCTGTCGCCCGTGTG
>JAFGAG010000021.1 GCA_016933785.1 Coriobacteriia bacterium
GAGGTGACGTGGGGCGAGCTCTTCGCCGTGCAGCCCTTCAGCAACTACCTGGTGACGATGGACATGACTGGCGCGCAGATCGAGACGGCACTCGAGCAGCAGTGGGTGAAGCCAGCCTTCCTGCAGATGCACGGCATCCAGTACAGCTGGAGCGCGAGCGCCCCGGTGGGCGATAAGGTGGATCCATCGAATGTCCTCATCAACGGTGTGCCGCTCGATCTGGCGGCGACCTACACGGTGACGGCGAACAACTTCCTAGCCGAAGGCGGGGACAGCTTCACGATCTTCCGTGACGCCACCAACAAGGTGTACTGGGGCAGCGATCTTGACGCGCTGGTGGACTACATCAAGCAGCTTCTGCAGCCCTTCAATGCGGTAATCGAGGGGCGAGTGACGGTTCTGCCGTAGACCACGCACGCGCACACACGGACCACGTGCGTGACGGCGACGATTCAGGGAGCCGAGTGGACGATCAGCCGCTCGGCTCCCTCATGTGGGAGGCGGATCCGATTGCGCAACCGCGCCGAGTACAGCCCAGCGGGCAGGGGAAACACCCCGTGGCGTGTGCAATATGCCCGTTGGTCTGCGCCGAGTACCGTTCGTCGTACGCAAAGGCGCGTTCGGAGTCATAGAGTGGCCGCTTGTCGGCAACCTCGACAATTCTGCAAAAGCCTCTTGCACTGCCTCTTGCGGTGCCCTAGAGTGGGGTTGTCCCGAGAGGTCGGACGGGCGAACCGCCAAAAGCGGCGTACCAGTAGCTGCCGGCGGGGTGTGTGGGAGGAAGGCTTCGCGCAAGCTGGCCGGGTGCTCGCAGGCCCCAAGGGTAAGAAATGGGAAGTCGTGGAGTAGCGGGGCTGCCGGCGAGGTCTCTCGGGACACCTCTATTCTCAGGCAGATGTACTGAAGGCCCCGACGGCATTGCGCCGCCGGGGCCTTTGAGTTCGTGGCGCGGCCCCTACGCTTCACGCCTCGCCGGGGATGAGCTCCTCGATCTGGTCGCGGGCGATGTCCCGCAGTACCTGTGCTCTGGCGAGCGGGTCGAGGTCACCCAGCTCGGACTCGATGATCGCGCGCGTCCGGTCGATGCGCTCTCCGCGCACGTCGAGGACCACGTCGGAAAGCATCACGAGCCCCGCTGCAAGCAGCGCGCCCGGCACGGCCCACGCGAAGAAACCGCGACGCTTCTGGACGATCGTGTAGACAGCTGCTGCCACTCCCACCGCCATGATGCCCACGCCGGTCCCGGCCTCCACTTGAGAGCGCTGGGGGATCGATTCGCGCCAACGTTCGACGATCTCATGTACGTCCATGGTGGTTCCTTCCGTTCGTTTGCGTCCGTGACGTATGTACCCGCTCCTGCGGTACACTCCATTCGAACCAGGGAGGGTGCGATGCGGGAGACCGATCCGGAGGGCGACTGGAAGCCGCGGCGCGCGAGCGTCGCGGCGTGGGTGCTCTACGATCTCGCCAACACCACGTTCGCCCTCGGGGTAGGAAGCCGGTACTTCGGTCTGTGGTTGATCGAGGAGCGCGGGGGCGCCGACTGGCAGCTCAGCGTGACCACGATGATTGCCATGCTGGTGGTCATCATCCTCAGCCCCTGGATCGGCGCCCTGACCGACCACATCGGCCGCCGGGTGCCGTACCTCGTGGTCTCCACCCTCATCTGCGTCGGCGCGACGGCCCTGCTCGCAACATGGGGCATCCTTCCTTCTCTCGTCTTCTACGCAATCGGCACCGTCGGATTCCACACCGGTGCGGTCGTCTACGACGCGCTTCTGCCCGACGTGAGCACGCCTGCCACCCGCGGGCGCATCTCCGGACTCGGTGTGGCGATCGGATACGCTGGCTCAGCGCTGGCGCTCGGCATCGGCGCGTACCTGTTGCCCCGGGCGGGGTACGCGGCAGTCTTCCGCGGTCTGGCAGTGGCGTTCCTGGTCTTCGCGGTTCCTGCATTCGTCTGGATCGTCGAGCGGCCGCGGCCGCGGCGGACGGGACGCGCGCCCGGGCTTCTGGCCGCGCCGGCCACCATGATCGATGCGTGGCGCCAGGCGTCGCAGCATCGGGGTGTCGTGCGCTTCCTCGTCGGCAGGTTCCTGTATACGGACGCAATCAACACGGTGTTCCTGTTCAACGCGGTCTACGCGAAGCTCGAACTCGGGTTCACCAACGCGCAAACCGACAGGTTGGCGATTCTCGGCATCCTGTGTGCGGGTCTCGGCGCGGTGCTCGCCGGGCGGGCGGTCGACCGGCTCGGGCCGCGCCGCGTGCTCAATGCGGCGCTCTACTCCCAGCTCGTGGGCCTTGCCGCGGCCATCACGGCGGCGCTCACCGGGGTGCAGGCGGTCGGCTGGCTCGTGGCCGTCGGTGGCGGGGCCGGCATCGGCGCCGCGTGGGCGTCGGATCGCGTGTTCATGACGCGGCTGACGCCGGAGCACCTGCTTGGCGAGTTCTTTGGTCTCTACGCGATCGTGGGCAGGTTTGCCACGGTGCTCGGGCCACTCACCTGGGCGCTCGTGGCGGACACGCTGGGACTCGGCCGCACGGCCGCACTCGCATTTCTCGGACTGTTCATCGTCGGCGCGCGGTTCGTGCTGCAGACCGTGAGCGACACGCCCCGCACGGAGGTGACCGCATGACCGACCGTTATCGTCTCGCCGACAGCGTTCTTGCCGGAGAGATCGAGGCCGCGACCGCCGCCGACCTGGTCTCGTACGCTCATTCGGCACGCTCGTGTGGCATCTATCCGGACACCGAGGTGCTGCGGGTGGGTGGCGGCGTGGCGCTCTGGTTCTGCCCCGACAACGTCGTCAACGGCTCGTTCGGCCTCGGCATGAACGGCGTGGTCGAGCAGGAGGAGGTCGCCGCGCTCATCGCGTTCCTCGAGGAACGCGGCGCGCCCGGCAGCACGAACGTCTGTCCGCTTGCCGACCCGTCGCTCCTGCGCTGGCTGGCGCACTACCGCTTCGTACCGACCGGATTCGAGGCGGTGCTCCATCAGCCGCTGCCTGCAGCGGTGATCGCCGAGCCGACGCCGGGCGTGGAGGTCCGTATCGCACGGACCGCCGAGGAGCGGGAGATATGGGCTGTGCTCGAGGCGCGCGGCTTCAAGAACGATGACGTGTCCGACGCCGACATGGTGCTGGCCCGGGCACTCTCGCTCCGGCCCGACGCCCTCTGCTTCATCGGCTACCTCAACGGGGAGCCTGCGGGCACGGGGATGCTCGTGATAGCCGACGGGATGGCGCTCTTCAACGGTGACTCGACGCTGCCCGCGCTCCGCGGACGCGGTGTGCAGAGCAGCATCCTCGCGGCGCGACTCGAACACGCGAGCGAGGCCGACTGCGAGCTTGCGGTAATCGAAGCCGAACCGAGTGGCGTATCGATGCGCAACCAGCAACGAGCCGGTTTCAGGGTCGCCTACACGCGCGTTACGGTGGAGCGGCCCGCAGCGGACTGATATCCTCACTGGTGCTGCGCCGGGTGATCGGGCAGCGCCGGCCGGGTGCCAGTGACGGATCGACGAAAGGGGTCAGCCATGACCGATCGACCAACAGTCGCGTTCGTCGGCACGGGCGTCATGGGCGCCGCGATGGCGGGGCATCTGCTCGATGCGGACTACCCCCTCGTGGTGTTCAACCGGTCGCGCGAGAAGGCCGAGCCACTGCTGGTGCGCGGTGCCGACTGGGCGGACTCGGCAGGCGAGGCCGCATCGCGCGCGGATGTGACGATCACGATGGTGGGCTACCCGCACGACGTCGACGAGGTGTACCTGGCGCCGGGCGGCATCGTCGAGCGGGCGCCGGGCGGCGCCCTCCTGGTGGACATGACCACCTCGACGCCCACGCTCGCAGTGCGCATCGCCGAGGCGGCCGCGGCGCGCGGGCTCACCACTCTCGACGCGCCGGTCTCCGGCGGGGACGTGGGCGCCCGCAACGCGACGCTCACCATCATGGCGGGTGGCGAGGGCTCCGCGTTCGAGCGTGCGCTGCCGCTCTTCGAAGTGATGGGGAAGACCTACACGCACGTGGGCCCGGCCGGGGCCGGTCAGCACACCAAGATGGCGAACCAGATCGGCATCGCGGGCACGATGCTCGGCCTCGTCGAGGCGCTCCAGTACGCCAAGGCGGCCGGGCTCGACCTCGAGCGCACGCACGCCGCGCTCTCCGGTGGCGGCGCCAACTCCTGGTCGTGGGGCGCGTACGGGCCGCGCATCCTCGCGGGCGACTTCGCGCCCGGCTTCTTCGTGAAGCACTTCGTGAAAGACCTGCGCATCGCGCTCGACGAGTCGCGCGCGCTCGGGCTCGCGCTTCCAGGCCTCGAGCTGGCCGAGCGGCTGTACGCGCGTCTGCTCGATGCCGACGGGGCCGATCTCGGCACCCAGGGGTTGTGGTTGCTCTACGAACGGGGAGAGCAGGTATGAGTGCGTATGCGGAGGTGCCACCCGAAGGCACGCGCGTGACCATCGAGATCGTCGAGATACAGGGCACGGGCGCGTGCTCGATCGGGCATCGTGTGGGCGACCGGTGGGAGGTGGACTCGGCGCTCGTGCCGACCGGCATCTGCGGCTGGGCGTACGCCGCGATGCTGTCCTTCCTGCAGCCACTGCGGTTCGGCGGTTCGTTCCCCTGGGAGGAGGCGGGCGAGGCGCTCGTGTGCTGCCCCGACCCGCACAACCCCGTCGTCTTCAGGCTGCGCGTGGCCGAGTGATCGGATAACGCTGGACCGTGAAGCGGTGAGGACCACGCTCGCTGTCCTCGGCGCGCAGGCTGCGCCAGTATGCGCGCCTGCGGAGGCGTCGCTTAGATCCCACCGCTTCACGGTCCTCCGCGTGTACCTACTCGGCCAGCCCCTGCCAGAGCGGCGTCGAGAGGTAGCGTTCGCCGGTGGAGGGCGCCACGGTGACCACCACGGTGCCGGCAAGCTCCGGGCGACGCGCGATCCGGAGCGCAGCCACCACATTTGCGCCGCTCGAGATGCCTACGAGCATGCCCTCCTCGGCCGCGAGCCGGCGCGCCATCGCGATGGCCTCTTCGGCGGTCACGTGCTGTAGTTCGTCGATCAGGCTCACGTCGAGGACCGCGGGCACGAACCCGGCGCCGATACCCTGGATGCCGTGGGGAGAGGGTGCGACGGGCTCGCCGGCGAGATGCTGGGCGATCACGGGTGACTCGGCAGGCTCCACCGCCACCTTGAGCGCTGTGCTACCGCGGTCGGTCAGGTAGCGAGACACGCCGGTGAACGTGCCGCCGGTGCCCACGCCGGCGACGAATGCGCCGAGGGACTCGCTGCCGAGCGCGTGCTCGATCTCGGGGCCGGTGGTTGCGTAGTGCGCGGCGGGGTTCGCGGGGTTCTCGAACTGCCCGGGGATGAACGCGCCGTCGGTGGCTGCGGCGATCTCGGCTGCGGCTTCGATTGCACCGGCCATGCCACGCTCCCTGGGCGTGAGGACGAGCTCGGCACCGAATGCGCGGAGGAGCGTGCGCCGCTCGACCGACATACTCTCGGGCATCGTGATGATCACGCGGTAGCCGCGTGCGGCGCCCACCATCGCCAGGCCCACGCCGGTGTTGCCCGAGGTCGGTTCCACGATCACGGAGCGGCCGGGCTCGATCACGCCGCGCCTCTCGGCGTCGTCGATCATGGCTCGCGCAACGCGGTCCTTGACCGACCCGCCGGGATTGTGCGATTCGAGCTTGAGAGCCACGGTCGCAGGGAGGCCCCCGGCGATGGCGCCGAGACGAATGAGCGGCGTGTTGCCGATGGTGTCGGTGATGCTGGGGTGCAGAGTCACAGTCGCTGCTCCCGGGCACGGTGACCGGTCGCGCTCACGATACCACGGCGGAGGGCAGCGTCACGCGTGCGGCACGTACCCGCCGCCGACAACGCGCGGGCCGTGGTAGAGGGCCACCGACTGTCCCGGCGCGAGTCCGGTGATCGGCTGCTCGAACGCGACCCGCAGCCCGTCAGCTTCGGGCGTCGCCTCGGCGGGTACCGGCGCGCTGCGGTAGCGCACCTGTGCGCTCACGTGCGCCGCGCCCTCGATGCGCCAGATGGCATCGGCGAGCACGACCTCGCGCCGGGCGAGCGATGCTTCCGGTCCCACGATCACGGCATGGCGCCCGACGTCGATTTGCAGCACGCGGTACGGCCCGCCCGGTCCGGCGAGTCCGATGCCGCGCCGTTGGCCCACCGTGTAGTGCGCGATTCCCCGGTGCGTGCCGAGCACCGTACCCGCCAGATCCTCAATCGGTCCGGGCGCGCCGGCTTCGGGGTGGCGCGCCGTGACGAGCCCGACGTGGTCGTGCGTGAAGCAGATCTCCTGGCTCTCGCGATGCTCGGCGGCCGGCAGCGACCGATCGGCGGCCATCGCGCGTACCTCGGCCTTGGTGAGCCCTCCGAGGGGGAACTCGATGCGTGCGAGCATCTCGGGTGGCACCCGGTAGAGGAAGTACGACTGGTCCTTGGCGGCGTCGGCCGCCCGCTCGAGCCATACGCCGCCCTCGCCGGAGGTGAGGCGGGCGTAGTGACCGGTGGCGAGGCGCCCGGCCCCCAGCGCGAACACCCGCTCGGCGAAGACGCCGAGCTTGAGCGTTGCGTTGCACCACACGCAGGGGTTGGGCGTGAGGCCGGCGGCGTACGCATCGCAGAAGGGACCGGTGACGAGCGATTCGAACGCGGACGAGACATCGATCGTGACGTGCTCGATGCCGAGCATGTCGCACGCTCGCCTCGCATGCGCGACGTCGTCGGCATCGCCGCTGCGTGCCGCGCCGAGGATCATCGTCACTCCGAAGACGTCACGGCCGGCCTCGGCAAGTAGCACGGCCGCCACCGAGGAGTCCACGCCGCCGCTCATCGCGACGGCGATGCGTGTATCGGGGCGCTCGATGTGGGTATCGTCAGGCATTGTGGAACCGTACGTCGGGCCTGCGAGTGAGGTCAACTCGAACCCGATGGAACCTTCTGCCGCTCACGTGCGTCAAGCACAGTGGACGGAAGGAGGGGGCATGGACGACCGGGAGCTGGTACTCAGGGCCAAGTCGGGAGATGCGCGGGCGTTCACGACGCTCGTGCGGCGTCACGAGCGTTCGCTCTACGCGACCGCGTACGCGATCACCCGCTCGCAGTGGGATGCCGCCGACGCGGTGCAGGATGCGCTGGCCGATGCGTACGCGAGCCTCAGGACGTTGCGCGACCCGGACCGCTTCGCCGCGTGGGTCTCGCGCATCGTCATCAACCGCTGCAATGGGCTCCTGCGACGGCGCGGGCGCGTGCTGCCGATGGAGGAGCCGCCGGAGCCGCAGGCCTTCGTTTGGGACGGCCCGGAGGACGGTCTCGACCTCATGCGGGCGATCCAGGCACTCAGCCCAGACCACCGGGAGGTCATCGCGCTCCGCTACTTCCGCGACATGAAGGTAGCGGACATCGCGGAGTTGCTCGGCTGTCCCGCCGGAACCGTGAAGTCCCGTATCAACCGGGCGCTCGCCGCCCTTGAAGCCGCCCTCGGGCGGCACAGCGAACAGGAGGTGCCGCGATGAACTGCAGTGACGTGCGCGACGCCCTGGAGGCCTACATCGCCGACGACCTGACCGATGCCGAGCAGGCCAAGCTCGCGGCGCATCTTGCCGGGTGCGACGAGTGCACGGCTGCCTACGAGCGTACGCGAGCGGTGGTCGCCGACCTCAAGGGGATCGCCGATGCGTTCGTGCCGAGGGAACGGTTCGTACCGCGGCCCGCGTACGCGCCGCGTCCCGCCGGCGGCTGGGGCTGGCGCATCGTCGCCGTGGCCGCCTCGGTCGTGGCCCTCCTTGCGATGAGCGCGCTCACGGTGCCTGCGCTCGCACGCCAGTTGCCGCTGCCGCTCACGCGCGAGATAGACGCGCTCGAGGAGGAGAACGAGAGCCTGCAGCAGCAGGTGGACGAGCTCTCGGTCCGGCTGGAGACGGTAGGCGGAGAGGAAGTCGCCATCGTTGACTCCGCTCCCGGCGATCTGCCGCCGGAGGTGAACGCGGCGGTGCAGCTGCTCGCCATGGACTTCATCCGGGCGCAGTACGCAGGTGACCTGGACGCGCTCGCCGCCATGGGAACCGAGCGCCTGAAGGCCGATATCGCGGCTCGCCCGCAGGACTACCTCCGCCCGGTGGGTGCGGAGATCGTGTTCGCTCAGATGACCGAGGCGGCCGTGACCGAGGACGGGACGTACCTGGTGTTCGTGCGCCTTTCGGACTCGGTGGAGTGGACCGACAGCCAGTATCAGGAGAACTTCGAGATCAAGCTCATCAACGGGGTCTATCTCGTGGACTTCATGGGTATGGACGCGTGAGAGACACGTGCACGTGACTCCCCCCGGGAGGGCCGCCCACACGGGCGGCCCTCCGCTCGCTCCTGGTATCCTTGGGCGAGCCGGGTGAGGAAGGGGAGTCTGATGGGGCACGAGTCGCGGTTGACCGGGGCGCCGGGGATGCTGACCGACCTGTATCAGCTCACGATGGCGCACGCATACCGGCGAGCCGACGTCGCGGGGCTCGAGGCGTGTTTCCATCTCTACTTCCGGGACAACCCCTTCGGCGGTGGCTTCGCGGTAGCGTGCGGGCTCGAGCACGCGATCCGGTACATCGAACGGCTGCGCTTCACCGCCGAGGACACCGCGTACCTCTCCACGCTCACCGGCCGGGACGGTCGCCCGCTCTTCTCGGCCGACTTCCTGGTGTGGCTCGAGGAGTTCCACTTCACGGGCGATGTGATCGCGGTCCCCGAA
>JAFGAG010000022.1 GCA_016933785.1 Coriobacteriia bacterium
ATCGCGCAGATGCCGGGCGTCTTCAACTTCGAACCCACGGATGGCCAGGTGCGCTTTGACGTGGATGCCGACCACGTGAGTGCGGTGGTAAGCGTGCTTGCCGGTCTTGACGTGCGCGCGATCACCTCGCGTCCGCCCACGCTCGAGCAACTGCTGCTCCGCCACTACGGCGATGAGATGGCCGCATACAACGGCGACAAGGCGGAGGTGGCCCGATGACGGCGACGGCCTCCGCGCGCGGCGGCGGCACACTCGCCGGCACGGGCTCCCTCGTGCGGCTGATGCTGCGCCGTGACCGGGTGAAGCTGCCGAGCTGGATCCTCGGCATATCACTGTTCTGGCTGTACTACACGCGCCTCGTGCCCAAGGCATATCCCACGAAGGCCGACCTGGACGCCATCGTCTCGATGATGGGCGGAGCTGCGGGTCGCATGTGGACCGGCCCGACGTACTTCCTGGAGAACATGACATACGAGACGTTCATCCCGGCCGCCTATGGCGGCTACCTCATCCTGGTGATCGTGCTCATGAGCATCCTTCTGATCGTGAGGCACACGCGTGTGGAGGAGCAGGCCGGTCGGGCCGAGCTCGTGCGCGCAAGCGTGGTCGGGCGGCATGCGCAGCTTACGGCCGCGCTGCTCGTCGCGCTCATCGCGAACGGCGCCACCGCCGGACTCATCGCACTGATGATGATCGCCGACCCGATCTTCTCCACGGGTGGGTCGCTCCTGTTCGCGGCCGGGTGCTTCGCCAGCGGACTCGCATTTGCGGGGCTCACGGCGGTCATCGTCCAGGTGACCGAGTACTCCCGGACCGCGACGAGTCTGGCGGCCGGCGTAGGCCTCGGTGGTGCGTTCCTGATCAAGGCGCTCGGCGACATGGGCCACGAGCACGGCACGCTGCTCTCGTGGTTCTCACCGATGGCGTGGCCGCAGCAGACCGCGCCGTTCGTGCTCGACCGCTGGTGGCCGCTTGCGTTCTCGCTCGCGTTCGCTGTGGCGACTGCGGCCCTTGGCTACGTGCTCGCCGCGCGACGCGACGTGGGAGCAGGACTCATAGCGCCGCGTGCGGGTAAGGCACGGGCCGCAGGGTGGCTCGGCACGCCGGTCGGTCTTGCATGGCGGTTGGAGCGCAGGGCGATCATGTGGTGGGCGATCGGACTCGGCCTGCTTGGCATGGCCATGGGCGGTTTCGCGGAGCGTGCCGTGCCGGGCGAGATGCCTGAAGCGCTGCTGCAGGTGCTGGGTGGGGCCGAGAACATCGTGGCTGGGTACCTGGCGTACATGGGCGTCTTCATGGCGACCATCGTCGCTGTCTACGCGGTCCTTGCCATGCAGGGCCTGCGTGCCGAGGAGACCGGCGGGCGTGGCGAGCCGATCCTGGCGACCGCGGTGAGCCGGTGGTCGTGGCTCGGCGCGAACGTGCTCGTGGCCACCATCGGCGTGGTGATCATCATGGGTGTGGCCGGTGCGGCGACCGGGCTCGGTGCGGCCTCCGTACTTGGTGACAACGCGCTCATCTGGGACGTCACCGCGGCGCACCTCAACCACGTGCCGCCGATTCTGGTGGTGCTCGGCGTTGCGGCACTGCTCTTCGGGGTGCTACCGAGAGCGACGGGCGCCTCGTGGGCAGTCGTCGCGTATGGGTTCATGGTGGGAACCTTCGGCGCGCTGATGGATCTGCCGGATGTCGCCTTCGACCTCTCACCGTTCGAGCATCCGGCACGGATGCCGATCGAGGAGTTCGAGATCGCTCCGGTTGCGGCGCTCGTGGCGATCGCCGTTGCGCTCGTGGCCGCCGGGATGGTCGCGTTCAGGCGACGCGATCTGGACGTGACGTAGGTAGTACCAGCCTGGGTGTTTCGAGGGTCCGTCTCGCACGCGGCGGACCCTCATGCTGTCCGGTCACGTCCGCGCGCATCGCGGTCAGGATACCGCCCACGTCCGGAGGACATCCTCGTAGAGATCGGCAGCCGCCTCGATCTGCGAGATCGGGCAGTGCTCATCGAGCGTGTGGGCCTGCCCGGGGTCGCCAGGACCGAGAAAGACGACCTCGCTTGATTCGAGTGCGTTCACAAGCACGGAAGCATCGGTGAAGTAGGAGAGGGGCGATCGATGCGTGGACGTACCGAGGACCGCTTCGCACCGGGCGCTCACGTGCGACGCGAACGGGCCGTCGGCAGGCGAGTACACCGCAGGCAGGTCCTCGGCCACCTCGATGTCTATGCCATCACCGGCCAGCGCAGTCACCCTCGCGAGCAGGGATCGCGAGTCCACGCCTGCCACCAGCCGGATGTCGATTTCGGCGGATGCGGCGTCAGGCACAAGGTTGACCTTGGTGCCGCCGTGGAACGTACCCACGTTGACCGTCACGTCGCCCATCTCGGGATGGCTGCCCGGGAGGCCGGCCTCACTCAGGTCTGACACGAACCGGGCCAGTGGCACGATGGCGTTCCGGCCCAGATCGGGACGTGAGCCGTGCGCGGCACGCCCCTGGGCGCTCGCCAGCAGCCACAGGACGCCCTTGTGACCGTGTGCGATCAGCAGGTCCGTCGGCTCGGCGATCAGGAGCGGGCCACCTTCGGGAAGCTGTCGCGTCGCCACGAGGTGGCGTGCACCGTTGCACCCGGTCTCTTCATCAGCCGTGAGCACGAGCAGCACTCCGGGACCGTCGGCGTGGTGCGCGGCGTGACGTGCGACCGCCGTGACCAGAGCCGCCACACCACCCTTCATGTCAGCGGCGCCACGGCCGTGAAGCATGCCGCCGCTGATGTCTCCGGAAAGGGCGCCATGCGTCCATGGAAGGCCGCCGAAGGGGACGGTATCGAGGTGACCGGACAGCACCAGTGGCGCGTGCGCGACATCACCAACGGATGCGATCAGGTGCGCCCTCCCCGTCGCCATCGGCACGATCTCGACGCGTGCGCCCGATCCTTCGAGCGCTTTGGCGCATGCCTCGGCGGCGGTACGCTCGCTTCCGTCGGCCGTGTTCAGGCGCACCAGGCGCTGTGCGAGTGCGACCGCTTCGTTCATGAGGCGATACCCGTAGACTCACGGGTTATGAGCGACGGTGCGATCGCGATCCGCTGCACAGGCAGATCGGTGTCGTTCATCCGGGCGTCCAGAAGCCGGATGCACTCGGACGCGATCACCTCATGTGGCTGGCGCACGGTCGTCAGCGGTGGGTCGGCGAGAGCGGCGAAGCGGATGTCGTCGAAGCCGGTGACGAGTACGTCGTCAGGGACCCGTACGCGCGCGCGCCGGAATTCGCCGAGCAATCCAACCGCTATCTCGTCGTTGCCGCACACCACCGCATCGGGAAGGGATGACTCGGCGAGAAGCTTCTGCGCCGCCGCTCGACCCCACCCCGCGCTGAACTCGCCGAGCAGCCGGCTACCGGAGCCGAGCAATCCCAGTCGTCGGGTCGCATCGGTGAAGCCTCTCAGTCGCTGTTGAGCCGAGGAGCACTCCGGCGCTGCACTGACGAACGCGATACGTTTGGCGCCAAGCCCGGTGACGTGCTCGACCGCGAGGGTGATGCCGAGCGCGTCGTCCACACCCACCCAATCGACGAGGTAGTCCTGCACGAAGCGGTCCAACTGGATCACCGGGAGTTGTGAGGCGACCTCGTCCAGGGCCGCGCGACTCGCCGATGCAGACACGGGAATAAGGATCAGGCCGTCCACTTGGCGCGCCATGAGGGTTCTCGCCCGGCGCAGTTCCATGGCGGGGTCCTGCTGGGCATCGCAGAGGAGCAGGTCGCGTCCGGAGTCGCTCAGTGTCCGCTCCACCGCCTCCACGAGTGACGGGAAGAAGGGGTTCCCGATCTCGGGGACGATCATTCCGACCGAGGATGTGCGGCCGTGACGCAGTGCACGGGCGACCGCGTTGTGGCGATATCCGAGCTCTCGCGCGGACTCCCGAACTCGGTCCGCCAGTTCTGCAGACACCTTCCTGCCGCCGGAGAGCACGCGGGATGCGGTTGCTACCGATACCCCGGCGCGCTCCGCGACATCTTTGATCGTGATCGCCATGGTTACCCCATCCGTGTTCGGGCATGAAACAGTATATGTCCGATACGAAGGCGGCCGCCACGTCGCGAGAACGTTTACATAGGCCGGACGCACAAGTTCACGTATGTAAGAGGTCCTTGACAGCGCTCCACTGGGTACATACATTCACCGAGCGGTGTAATCGTTTACCAAGTCATGTTCGTCGGAAGGAGAAAGGGATGAGGCGTTTCAGGAATCTACGGCTCGTAGCGATCATGGCGGTGGTCGCCATGCTCGCGGTCTCGCTCGCCGGCTGTGCCGGGACCGACACTGACGACGGTGCGGACGGTGAAGAGGTCATCAAGGTCGGTCTGGTCCAGATCAACCAGCAGGCGATCTTCTTCAACCAGATGAACGAGGGTGCCGAAGAGGCAGCCGAAGAGGCGGGCATCGATCTCACCATCTACAACGCGAACGATGACCCGGCGAAGCAGAACGAGGCGATCGACAACTTCGTCACCCAGGGCTTTGACGCGATCGTCATCGTGGCCATTGACGTGGAGGGCGTGAAGCCGGCACTCAAGGAAGCGCAGGAAGCCGGCATCAAGATCGTCGCCGTTGACGCGGTCGTCGAAGAGGGATGGCGTGACGTGCAGGTGGGTGTCGACAACGAGGCCGCAGGCGAGGAGATCGGTCAGTTCGTCGTCGACTACATGAAGGACAACGGCATCGCCGACAAGAACATCGGTGTCATCGGTGCCCTGAACTCCTTCATCCAGAACCTGCGGCTTGATGGCTTCAAGTCTGTCGTCGAGGCCGACGGTGCCACGATCACACAGACCGTTGACGGCCAGAACCGCCAGGAAGCGGCCATGTCCGCGGCCGAGAACCTCTTCACCGCGCAGGCCGACACCAAGCTCTTCTACACCACCGGTGAGCCCGCTATGGTTGGTGCGGTAGCAGCCACGCGCTCCCAGAACCGGACGTCAGACGTGAAGCTGTTTGGATGGGACCTGACCGCCGAGGTCATCGAAGGTATCGACGACGGTTTCGTTGTCGGCGTTGTGCAGCAGGACCCGAAGACCGAGGGCTATGAGGCAGTCCTGGCTTGCAAGGCGCTCGTCGAGGGTGAGAGCGTCGAGTCGTTCATTGACGTGCCGATCGCCATCGTCACGCCCGAGAACGTCGATGAGTTCCGGGCGATCTTCGAGTAAGTACGACTTGTACGATCGTACGGCTTGACAGGTTCACCGATCGAGAAGCGGGGTGTGACGTGGAGGGTACCGCCGTAGCTGCAACGGAGGCTCCGGATCGCGTCGTCCTGAGGGACGTGCGAAAGCGGTTCGGCCCGGTCGAAGCGCTGCGGGGGGTGACCCTCCGCGTCGCGCCCGGCGAAGTCGTTGGCCTTGTCGGCGACAACGCCGCAGGCAAGTCGACACTCATGAAGGTTCTCTCGGGTGCCTACATACCGGATTCGGGCGAGATCTGGATCGATGGCACACGTACGGTCTTCGCTACACCTCGCGATGCCCACCAGGTGGGCATCGAGATGGTCTATCAGGACCTCGCCCTGTGTGATGACATCGACATCGCAGGCAACATCTTCCTCGGACGTGAGCCGCGCGCTCACGCTGGGATCATGCTTGACTCAAGACGCATGCATGCGGACGCTCGCTCACTGCTGGACTCTCTCAGGATCCGCATCCCTTACACGGACCTGCCTGTCCGGAACCTTTCCGGCGGTCAGCGTCAGGCAGTGGCGATCGCGAGGGCGGTGGCGTTCAACCCCCGCCTGCTCATCCTCGACGAGCCCACGGCCGCTCTGGCGGTCACCGAGGTCAACACCGTGCTGGAACTGATACGGACCGTGGCCGCACGTGGGGTGAGCGTCATCCTGATCACGCACCGCCTGCAGGATCTCTTCACAGTCTGCGACCGACTGTGCGTCATGTTCGAGGGCACGATGGCGGCGGAGCTCGACGCCAAGACGGCCACGCTGGAGGAGCTGGTCAGCGATATCGTGGGACGGGGGCACGAGCAGTGAGCGACAAGTTGGCAGCTCATCAGCGCAACAACGGCTCGTCCGTCGCACGACTCCAGCGAGACCCCGGCCTCAAAGCATGGCTGCAGCGCAACATCCTGACGATAGCGGTCGGCGGTGTGTTGTTGGTGTTGTTCGCGACCTTCAGTGCCACGGCGGACTCGTTCTTCACCAGTGGCAACATCCTGAACATTCTGAGGCAGATCGCACCGACCATGATCACTGCTGTCGCGATGACGTTCGTGATCACGACGTCGGGGATCGACCTCTCCGTGGGTTCTATGGTCGCTCTCTCCGGGTCGTTGCTCGCCATCTGGACCAACGCCGGGATGGATTCGACGCTGGCACTCGTGCTCGTCCTGCTGATCGGCGGTCTGGTGGGCTTCGTGAACGGCTGGTTCACCTCCTATCGGGGGCTGCCTCCCTTCATCGTGACGCTTGCCACGCTCGGCATCGTCCGTGGAGTGGCGCTGCTCATCACCCAGGGTTACTCGACGCCGATCCCGAACGATTCATGGGTCACGGTCCTCGGGCAGGGACGTATCTACGGTATCCCGGTTCCGGCGATCATCGCGGTCGTCATAGCCGTACTCGGCTGGTTCGCCTTCACTCAGACTCCGTACGGTCGCTACGTCGTGGGCCTCGGCAGCAACTACGAGTCGCTTCGCCGTACCGGCGTGAACACGAAGCTCGTGAATCTCATCGTCTTCCTGGTGTCGGGCGTCGTGGCTGCGCTTGCCGGCGTGATCGTGGCCGCGCGTCTCGCGTCGGGCTCGTCCAACGCGGGTCAGGGTTTCGAGCTCGAGGTCATCACCGCCGTCGTACTCGGCGGCACGAGCCTTCTCGGCGGGCGCGGCAGCGTCCTCGGGACCGTGCTTGGCGCCCTCGTTCTCGGCGTGATCGCCAACGGCCTGGTGCTGCTGCACGTCTCGCCGTTCTACATCCAGATCGTCCAGGGCGTCATCCTGCTTCTCGCTATCTTCATGAACACGCGCTTGTTCGCGCGGTACGGGGCGGCGATGCGCTGATGGCCGTGGTTCGAACGGTCCTGGGTGAGGTGGACTCCAGCGAGCTTGGGCCGACCCTGTTTCATGAGCACCTGCTGCTCAACGGCGAGACCGCGTGGCGCAGGCCGGCCACTGACGATGCCGAAGGGTGGGTCATCGCAGACGAACCGGTACGGATGGAGTTTCTGGGCCGTTTGCGCAACGACCCCTACCTATCGCTCGACAACACGAGGCTCGACAGCGTGGAGACCGCTGTCCGCGAGCTCGGGGCGCTTGCCGCCGTGGGCGGACGCACGCTCATCGAGGTGACGCCGGACGCTGCGGGCCGGAACCCCGAAGGGCTGAAGGAGATCGCCGAGGCGACCGGCCTGAACATCGTCATGGGGTGCGGCTACTACCTCGAGCGGACACACCCGGCGGGTTTCGCCGAGATGCCGATCGACGATATCGCCGACCGCATCGTCGCGGACATCGTGGAGGGCGTGAACGGCGTGCACGCGGGCGTCATCGGCGAGATCGGCGTGGGGTTGCACTTCACCGATGCCGAGGAGCACTCGCTGCGCGCGGCCGCACGAGCGCAGCGCCGCTGCGGAGTCCCGCTCTCGGTCCATCTGCCCGGCTGGCTCCGGTACGGTCACCGGGTGCTCGACATCGTCGAGGAAGAGGGTGGGGTCCTGGATGCGACCGTGCTCTGCCACATGAACCCGAGCCACACAGACGAGGCCTACCAGCGCTCGCTCGCGGACCGCGGCGCCTGGGTGGAGTACGACATGCTCGGCATGGAGTTCCACTACCCGGGTGAGGGCCAGAGCCCGAGCGACGAGGACAACGCTGTCGCGATCGCACGGCTCCTGGCGAACGGCTACGGCAGCCGCTTGCTTCTCTCACACGACGTCTTCATCAAGACGCTGCAGCGCACGTACGGGGGATTCGGCTACGCTCACGTGCTCACGGGTTTTGCCGATCGCCTCGAGCGCCATGGCGTGCAGCGGGCGCAGCTCCTCGAGATCCTTACCGCCAATCCTCAGGCGGTCTTCGACGCCGCATGGGAAGGGAGAGCATCATGACACGGGTACTTGTTGCGGGTGAGTCCTGGGTGAGCGAGTCGACCCACTTCAAGGGATTCGACTCGTTCCAGTCGGTCGTCTTCGAGACCGGGATCGCTCCGCTCAAAGCGGCACTCGAGGGCAACGGCATCGAGGTAGTCCATATGCCGGCGCACGAGGTGCCCGAGCAGTTCCCTGCTACCGTGGAGGCGTTTGACGAGTACGACGTCGTCATCCTCTCCGACATCGGCGCCGACAGTATCCTGCTGCACCCGGATACGTGGCTGCGCGGCAAGCGCACGCCCAACCGCCTGAAGGTGCTGGCCGAGTGGGTCCGTGCTGGCGGCGGCCTGATGATGGCAGGCGGCTACATGAGTTTCCAGGGCTTCGAGGGCAAGGCGATGTTCCGCCGTACGCCGGTGGACGACATCCTCCCCTCGGTCATCGACCCGTGGGACGACCGTGTCGAAGCACCCGAGGGCACCGACGTTGTGGTCGTGAACGCGACCCATCCCGTGCTGTCCGGCGTGACCGGCCCGTGGCCCGGCCTGCTCGGCTACAACCGGTTCGGGCTCAAGGCCGATGCCGAGTTGCTCGCCACCGTAGGTGATGACCCGCTTCTCGTGTTGCGCGCCGAGGGCGCCGGACGGACCGCGGCGTGGGCGTCGGACATCGGCCCCCACTGGTGCCCGGATGACTTCGTCGCCTGGCCGGGGTATGCGCGGCTGTTCACGCAGCTCGTGCACTGGCTGGCGGGGGAGTGATCGGCGATGCCTATCCCTGTAATCCTCGACTGCGACCCGGGGCACGATGACGCGCTTGCGATCCTGCTTGCGGCCGCAAGTCCGGAGCTCGATCTGCTCGCCATCACCACGTGCGGCGGGAACCAGACGGTGGAGAAGTGCACCATCAACGCTCGCCGGATGTGTACGGTAGCCGGAATCACGGGCGTGCCCATCGCCCGCGGCGCGGCCGGCCCGTTGCTCGGCTCGCTGCACATCGGCGAGTACGTGCATGGCGTCTCCGGACTCGACGGACCGGAGTGGGGCGAGCCAACGGTCCCCGAAGCAGATGAGAATGCGCACGACCTGATCGTGCGGATCCTCCGCGAGCACCCGGAACCGGTGACACTGATCCCGGTAGGGCCGCTCACGAACATCGCGCTCGTGCTCTCGGCGCACCCCGAACTCAAGGCGAACATCCGCGAGATCGTCCTGATGGGCGGCTCGACCGAGCGGGGCAACGACACGCCGTATGCCGAGTTCAACATCCGTGTCGACCCCGAGGCCGCCGACATCGTCTTCCGCTCGGGCGTCCCCGTCACGATGTGCGGCCTGAACATCACGCACCAGGCGCTCGCGACACCCGATGTGATCGAGCGGCTCCGTGCGCTCGGTACGCCGATGGGAGACCTCTGTATCGAGTTGCTGACGTTCTTCTCGGCGAGCTACCTGCGCACGTGGGGGTTCACATCGCCGCCGCTGCACGATCCTGTGGCGGTCGCGCGCGTGATCGACCCCACGCTCGTGGAGGTCGTGAGCGTGCCTGTGGCGATCGAGACGCAGGGCCGTTACACGGCCGGAGCGACGTGCGTGGACCTGCATCATCTGACCGGAGAGCCCGACAACGCGCTCGTGGCGATGCGGCTCGATGCCCCGCGGTTCTGGGACCTCATGATTGGAGCGATCGCCAGCTATGAGTGACGTGGCGGTAGTGGGCAGCATCAACGTGGACCGCTCAGTGGACGTGCCGGTCGCGCTCGAGCGGGGAGCAACGCTGCTCGGCGGCACCGTGCTGCGGGGCCCCGGCGGCAAGGGCGCCAATCAGGCGGTGGCGCTCGCGCGCCTCGGCCGGAGCGTGGCAATGATCGGCGCGGTGGGAGCCGACGCCGACGGCGACTGGATGATCGACACGCTCGATGCCGAGGGAGTGGACACGCGCGGGGTGCGTAGACTCGCCGAGGTCGCCACCGGGCAAGCGTTCGTGTTCGTGGAGCCGCAGGGAGAGAGCACGATCGTGGTTGCAGCCGGCGCCAACGGAGCGCTCAAGCCGGCGATGTTGGATGAGGTCGCCTCCGAGACGATCGCAAGTGCCCGGTGCGTTCTCGCACAGCAGGAGGTCTCGGCCGACGTCGTTGAACGCGCGGCCGAGCTCTGTACGGGCATGTTCGTGCTCAATCCGGCACCCGCGCGACCGCTCTCGGAGGCGTTGCTCGCCCGGGTCGACGTGCTGGTCCCCAACCGCCACGAGCTTGCCGGGATCGCCGGACGGCCGGGCACCACCGATCTTCACGCACTCGGCGGGATGGCACGCAACGTCCGCGGTCCGCGGGCGGTGGTCGTCACGCTGGGAGACGAGGGCGCTCTTGTGGTCGAAGGCGGCGCGGAGACTCATGTACCTGCGGTTCCGGTCACGGCTGTCGATGCCACGGCCGCGGGCGACACCTTCTGCGGCGCGCTGGTCGACGGCCTTCTCGAGGGGAAGAGCACGGTTGCGGCGGTGGAGTGGGCTGTCCGCGCCGCGGCTCTTGCCACGGAGCGGCCGGGAGCTATGGCGTCGATCCCGACCCGTGCCGAGGTGTCTGCCCGCTGGTAGGTCCGCCCTCTCTCCAAGCTCGTCGTTCATCGTCTTCGCTCACCACCTTCACGTAACGTTCACACCCGGTGCGTATACCTAAGTAGGTATCCGACCGGGAGACGACGATGACGTTCCTCAAGACCGCGAAAGCGGCCATGACCGCGCTGAAGGCGAACGGGCTCAGGTCCGTTCTGATGGCTTTGGGCGTGGTCATCGGCGCCGCAACGATCGTCGCGGTCGTGGCGATCGGCCTAGGGGCTCGCGAAAGCATCGACGAGCAGTACTCCAACATGAGCGTCACGACCATCTTCGTGAACCAGGTCCAGAACAACGCCTCGGAGCTCTCTGCAGACGATGCCGAGGTGATCGCGGCTCTGCCGCAGATCGCCGCGGTGGCGCCGCAGCTCACCGGCCGGGTCGCGATCGTCGTCGGTGAGACCACCTCGCAGACGATGGTCGTCGGGACCACGCCCACCTACGAGACGATCGCCGCACTCGAGTTCGCCTCCGGCGGGTTCTTCACGGCCGAGGACCTCGAGCGGCGCGAGCGCGTCGTGGTGCTCGGACCGACGATGGCCGAGGAGCTCTTCGGCGACGCCGATCCGATCGGCCAGACGGTGCGCGTGAGCGGCCGGAGCCTCGAGGTCGTGGGGGTGACCCTGCCCAAGGGTGGCTCGATCGGGCCGATCACGCTCGACGACAGCATTTTCGTGCCGTACACGACCGCCGAGCGCACGTTGCTCGGCACCAACGGCAAGGTCAGCCTGAACGCCCAGGCCACGAGCATCGAGGATGTGTCTGCGGCGATGACCTCGATCTCCGCGGCGCTGCGCGAAGCGCACCATCTCCGCAGTGATCAGGGCGATGACTTCACCGTGAAGGACATGGGCAGCAAGCTCGTGAGCGCCCAGGAGTCGAGCCGGACGATGACGCTGCTCCTCGGCGGCGTTGCCGGGATCGTGCTCCTGGTGGGCGGCATCGGAATCATGAACATCATGTACGTCGCCGTGACGGAGCGGACCCGCGAGATCGGCGTGCGCCGTGCCGTGGGCGCCACGCGCAACCATGTGCTCGTCCAGTTCCTGCTGGAGGCCGTGATCCTGAGTGTGGGCGGTGGCGCCATCGGCGTCGCGCTCGGCCTTGCGATGGTGCCGCTCGCCGACTCGCTCGGCATCCGGGCCGTCGTGTCACCCGCGGGCGTGGCGCTCGCCTTCGCCTTCGCGATTCTCACGGGCGTCGTCTTCGGCTACGCGCCGGCACGTAAGGCGGCGTCCCTCGACCCCATCGAAGCACTCAGATACGAGTGAGGGCTCTCTCGCATTTCTCGCACACCGATCAAGGAGATCCACGATGAAGAAGACAGTCCTGGTAGTCCTCGCAGTGGCCGTGCTGGGGGTGGGCGCCTACTTCGGCGCGAGCGCGCTGGCGGCGGGTAGTGGTGGCACCGGCGCTCAGGGTGGCGCGGCCACCGGCGCGGACGCCGATCCCAACCAGCCCGATCGCGTGGCCGAGGTGAAGGGTCTCGTGGTCTCGATCGACGGCACGCAGGTATCGATCGACCGCTACATCAAGAATCCGTCCGAGGAGCTCACCGATGAAGAGAAGGCTGCCAAGAAGGCCGAGCGGGCGCAGCTCAGCCAGGAGGAGCGACAGGCCCTGAAGGCCGCCGAGAACGCCGCGCTCGAGACCGAGCGGGTCACGGTCACCATCCCGGTCGGCGTGCCGATCGTGCAGATGGTCCCCCAGGGCGACACGCCGGTGGTCGAGGCCGTGACGCTGGCGGACATCCGCAGCGGCATGGAGGTGACCGTCTGGACGGACGGCGGCACCGACGGCTCGAATGCCGAGTACGTGAAGCTCGCGGGCGTCAAGTAGTCAGGGGACAGACATGAAGAAACCACTCAAGAAGACCTGGCAGTCGGCTGCGATAGCGCTCGTGGCGCTTGCGATCGTCGCGGGTTCGGCCTACTACGGCTACGCCGCCTCTGTGGGCGATGAGGGACCGGCAATGCAGACGGCGGTCGTCGTCCCCGCGGACATCCGGTCGACGGTGCCAGCCGAGGGGCGGATATCGGTGGAGGCCCGGGACCTGTTCTTCAGCGTGCCGGGTGTCGTTGCCGAGGTTGCAGTGAAACCGGGAGACACGGTCGCCGCGGGGCAGGTGCTCGCGACACTGTCTGGCGCCAAGGCCGATGTGCAGGTGGCACAGGCCGAGGCCGCGCTGGCCGCGGCACAGGCGAAGCTCGATTCGGTGCAAGCCGGTCCCGCGAGCACCGATGTCGCGGTCAAGCAGGCGAGCGTGGACGGAGCCGCGGCCTCGCTGGCAAGCGCGCAGGAAGCGTACAACCTGCTGTATGCGGAGTCGCTCGAGACGACCGTCCCGGCATCCGAACTGCAGGCCAAGAAGGCGGCCGTTACCAATGCGGCATCGGCGCTTGATATCGCCGAGGCGAACCTTGCAGCCGCTCGCGCCGGAGCCACATCGGCGGATATCGCGGCTGCCCGAGCCGGTGTCGCGCAGGCGCAGGCCTCGGTGGATGCGGCGCTGCTCGGCAACGGAGACCTGCAGCTGGTGGCACCCTCGGCGGGTAC
Source organism: Coriobacteriia bacterium (assembly GCA_016933785.1). Taxonomy (GTDB): domain Bacteria; phylum Actinomycetota; class Coriobacteriia; order Anaerosomatales; family Anaerosomataceae; genus Anaerosoma. The sequence goes on from JAFGAG010000022.1 coordinate 13,255, forward strand.
CGTGATCGAGGTGAACATCCAGCCCGGGGCCAGCGTCACCGGTTCGGGTGGGCCTGCGATCGTCGTGGCTGACCTCGGCAGCCTGTTCGTGGAGGCCGAACTCGACGAGAACGACTACGCGTCCGTCTCGGTAGGGATGCCGGTAGAGGTGCTCGTTGATGCGCTCGATGGCGCGTCGCTCGAAGGTACGGTCACGGTGCTCTCGCAGGTGGGGAAGGTCGACGCCAACGGAATCGTCAGCTACGCGCTCACGGCCGAGCTCGACCCGGCCGGCACGCGCGCGGCCGCGGGGATGAGCGTGCGGCTCGACATCATCACCGAAGGCGTGGCCGACGTGCTTGTGGTCCCCAACGAGGCGGTGCGGATGACCGACGGGAAGCAGTTCGTGGACGTGCTCGACGAAGCAGGAAGCGTGCGGGCCGTTGAAGTCGCGCTCGGTATGACCGACGGCAGTGTCGTCGAGGTGATCGACGGCCTGGAGTCCGGGCAGCGAGTCGTGCTTCCGGGAGCGGGTGAGTAGCGATGGAGCCCGTGTTGTCGCTGACCGATGTGACCAAGACGTACCATCTCTCCGAATTCGACGTTCCGGTGCTCGGGGGTGTGAACCTCGAGGTGGCCCGGGGTGAGTACGTGGCGCTCATGGGCCCGTCGGGCTCGGGCAAGTCCACGCTCATGAACATCATCGGCCTGCTCGACGAACCGACGTCGGGTCGCTACGTGCTCGATGGCGAGGACGCGTCGCGTCTCGATGACGTGCGTCGCGCCGCGCTCCGCAATCGGACGATCGGGTTCGTTTTCCAGACGTTCAATCTTCTGCCGAAGATGAACGCGCTGCAGAACGTCGAGCTCCCGCTCCACTATTCGGGCGCCACCGATGGGCGCGAGCGGGCGCGGATGCTCCTGGAGCGTGTGGGAATGGACGACCGGCTCGATCACCTGCCGCAGCAACTCTCCGGTGGGCAGCGCCAACGCGTGGCGATCGCACGTGCGCTCGTGAACGATCCGGCGCTCCTGCTTGCCGACGAACCCACCGGCAACCTCGACTCGCGGACCGGCGCGGAGATCATGGACCTGCTTGATGAGCTGCACGAGCAGGGCCGCACGGTCGTGCTCGTGACCCACGACGCCGAGATCGCAGCGCGGGCGGACAGGATCGTGCGCTTGCGAGATGGCCTGATCGAGCAGACGGAGGATGTCGCGGTGGCGTAGGCGGTCCGGTGAGCCCGCGGTTCACCTCGCGTCTGCCAGCCGGTTCCATAGCCGCAGGCCGCTTCGTGCGTTGCCGCAGCGCCGCGCCCTCGGTATACTGCGCTTCGCCGCCTTCGCGCAGGCGGCACACCTCCGGAGAGGTGGCAGAGTGGTTGAATGCGGCGGTCTCGAAAACCGTTTAGCGGGTATCCCCCGCTACGAGGGTTCGAATCCCTCCCTCTCCGCCAGAAGGACACACGAGAGACCCCGGCCATGCCGGGGTCTCTTTGCGTTCGCCGGGACTCCGGCCGTACCCCTCGCCGATGCGGCACCTCCGGCTACCGTGCCCGGCCCTCCGCTACCCCATGCTAGAATCGCGCTGAACGCTTGTGTCACCACACCGGAAGGAGGCGACGTTGATGGCTGCCATATATCGAGGGGCGCGTGTCGCGCTCGAACAGCCGTATGTCCTCATTCCGGTGCCTCGCGCGTAAGCGCACTTCTCTCGCGCAGGCGCCTTCCTCAGAAAGGAACCTGCGTTGAACGAGATCCTCCCGGGGGCGACTGCCCCCGAACCACTCGATATCCTTGGCTGGTCCGACCGCTGGGCCGCCTTGTTCGCTGCGGTGGAAAGCGACGAGCCGAACCGCTATCCGGGGCGCGTGATCCGCGTCGATCGCGGCAGTGTGCTCGTCAGCACCTCCGACGGCGTCGAGCGCGCCGAGCTCTCGGCCCCGTTGCGACGGCGCGCCACCTCCACGCTCGATCTGCCGGCCACTGGCGACTGGCTCTCACTTCATCGGCCCGAGGGCCATGAGGTCGCACTCATCAACGCCGTTCTCCCGCGTGCGTCCGCGTTCACGCGCGGTGACTCCGGCGAGACGTCATCGGCGCAGGTGATCGGCGCCAATATCGACACCATCTTCGTGGTGCAGCCGCTTGATGCCGAGCCGAACCTTCGTCGCATCGAACGCGAGCTCGCGTTGGCATGGGAGAGCGGTGCCGTGCCGGTGGTGGTGCTCACCAAGGCGGACCTGTCGCCCGATCCCGAGGAGGCCCGCTCGGCAGCCGAGGATGTGGCGCTCGGCGTGGACGTGGTGCTCACCAGCATGGTCCGCGGCGAGGGGATCGACGTGGTCACGTCGTACGCGTCGGCAGGCGCGACGGTGGCGCTCATCGGCCCGTCCGGCGCGGGCAAGTCCACGCTGGTGAACGCGCTGCTCGGTGAGGAGCGCCAGGCCACTCGCGAGGTGCGCGTGGGCGACGGCAGAGGCAGGCACACCACCGTGACTCGTGAGCTGATCCCGCTGCCCGGTGGCGGTGTGCTGATGGACACGCCCGGCATGCGCGCAGTGGCCGTCCACGCGCTCGCCGAGGGTCTCGACGCTGCCTTTCCCGACATCGCGGGGCTGGCCGAGAGCTGTCGCTTCCGCGACTGCTCGCACGCAGGCGAGCCCGGTTGCGCCGTCGACGCTGCGGTCGAGGAAGGAACGCTCTCGGCGGAGCGGCTCGCGAGCTACCACAAGCTGCAGCGCGAGGCGGTCGTTGCGGCGATGAAGACCGATGCGCGTCTTCGCGCCGACGAGGTCCGCAAGTGGAAGATCATCCACAAGAGCATGCGCGACCATCACAAGCGCAACGGCGGCCAATGGGTGTAGACACCGGCGATGGTCCGTCTCCCGAGCGGGAGGCGGACCGGCCACCCTCGATCACATATCCAGCCCTCCGGTGTGCTCACCACCCTCCGTGGTGTCCAAACGTGCTATTATGATGAACTCGGATTCATGTTACTCACACCGCCAGACCGGAATCCGGCGGTAGGACGATCGGACGAGGCGGACGTGACGCACTCTCTGCGGGCCGACGCGCGGCGCAACCGCGCGAGGATACTGGACACTGCTCGGGCACAGATCATCGAGCACGGGCCGAATGTCGGGATGAGCGAGATCGCGAACGCGGCGGGCCTCGCTGTGGGAACGCTGTACCGTCACTTCCCCACGAAGACCGACCTCGTAGAGGCCGTGATCACCGAGCAGATCGAGCGCCTTGTCGATGCCGCTGAAGCGGCCTGGTCCCGTGTGGAGACCGGTTCTGCGGCGAGCGAGGAGCTCTTTGTGTTCGTGCGCGGCGTGATCGAGGCGGCCGCCGACAATCGTGCGCTCAAGGTGGCTGCCCAGGCACTCGGCACCGAATTCGCATGTCCCCCAGCTGCAGCACGCGGCACGGTGGCCCTGCGGAAGATCATCGCCGCCGGCCAGGACACGGGGAGCGTCCGCGAGGACCTGACCGTGACCGACCTGTATCTCCTTGTGGCCACCGGACCCCTCGACCATCCCAAGCAGACCCGCGAGCGCTGGCTTGAGCTCATCAGGCCCGGCCTGTTGCCGTAATGCCACTGCGCCCGCTCTGACCGAAAGGCCCCTGATGCTTCAGCTCCACAGCATCTCCAAGTCCTACACCACGGCCGACTTCACCCAGGTTGCGCTGGATGACGTGTCGATCGCGTTCCGGGACAACGAGTTCGTTGCCATCCTGGGCCCCTCGGGTTCCGGGAAGACCACGCTGCTCAACATCGTCGGCGGCCTGGACCACTACGATTCTGGCAATCTGGTCATCGAAGGCGTCGCGACCGAGGACTACAGGGACCGCGACTGGGACACGTATCGCAACAACCGCATCGGTTTCGTGTTCCAGAGCTACAACCTCATCCCGCATCAGACCGTGCTCGCCAACGTGGAGCTCGCCCTCACGCTTTCGGGCGTCTCGCGGCTGGAGCGCCGACGTCGCGCGATCGACGCGCTTGAGCAGGTGGGCCTGAAGGACCACGTCCACAAGAAGCCCAACCAGCTCTCCGGCGGACAGATGCAGCGCGTGGCGATTGCCCGCGCGCTCATCAACGATCCCGAGATCCTGCTGGCCGACGAGCCCACCGGCGCGCTCGATACCCGGACCAGCGCACAGGTGATGGCCCTTCTGACCGAGATCGCGAACGACCGTCTCGTCATCATGGTGACCCACAACCCGGAGCTTGCCGAGTCGTATGCGACCCGCACCATCAACCTCCTGGACGGCCGGATCGCCGACGACAGCGACCCCTACTGGCCGGAAGCAGACACGACGCGCTGGAGCCAGAAGAGCATCAGGAAGACCTCCATGTCGTTCCTGACCGCCATGGCCCTTTCATTCAACAACCTCATGACCAAGAAGGGCCG
>JAFGAG010000023.1 GCA_016933785.1 Coriobacteriia bacterium
CATGGCCGCGATCTACCTGCTCCCCATCGTGTTCCGCCTGTACTTCCGCGAGCCGGTGCTCACCGCCGACGACAAGATCGCCGCGGAGGGCAGAGAGGCCCCCGCCTCCATGCTCGTGCCCCTCGTGATCGTGACGCTCCTGACGATCGCGCTCGGGCTCGGAGCGCAGCTGTCCGGAATGCCGGTCTCGCTTGCACGCATGGCCGCAGAGACGTTCTTCCACTAGGGAGCGACGATGGAGGGCACGCACATAGCCGCTGAGGCCGTGCACGCCGCCACAGAGGCGGCGCACCTCACCGCGAGCCCGCTGCCGCTGCTGCTCGTGCTCGTGCCGCTTCTCGGAGCGGCCCTTGTCTACCCGCTCGGCAAGCGCTGGCCGGGGTTCCGCAACCTGTGGGTCGTCGTGGTGGCAGGACTCACGCTGCTCGGCACGACCGGCCTCATCCCGCTCGTGGCCGAACACCACCGCATCCAGAGCACCGTATCGCTGCTGGTGGGCGAGCTCACGTTCACGGTGGACTCGTTCTCGATGCTCTTCGCGATCTTCACGTCGTTCGTGTGGTTCGCATCGACGCTCTACTCGCTCGACTATCTGAAGCACGAGGAGAAGCACGACCGGTACCACACCACGAGCCTCGTGGTGCTCGCGGCAAATCTCGGCGTGGTACTGGCAGGTGACCTCGTCACGCTCTACCTCTTCTTCGAGGCACTCGGACTGGTGGCGTTCCTGCTCGTCATACACACGGAGACCGATGAGGCCAAGAAGGCCTCGGTCAAGTACTTTTGGATGACCGTCATCGGAGGATTCGCGCTCATCGGCGGGATCTTCCTGACGTTCGCACTCGGCGGCACCGGCGCGATCGGGCCACTTCCTGCGGGACACGGGGATGAGCTCATCAGGTGGGCCGCGGCCATCATGCTCATCCTCGGTTTCGGGGTGAAGGCGGGCATGGTACCCGTGCATGTGTGGCTCCCCGACGCACACCCGGTCGCGCCGTCCCCCGCCAGTGCGCTTCTGTCCGGCGTCATGATCAAGGCCGGCGCGTACGGCATCTTCCGCGTCGTGACCGGCATCTTCAGGCCCGAGGTGGCCGAGGATGTGGAGGAGGCGCTCTGGCACTTCTCGAGCCAGCTCGGGCTCGCCGTGCTCTGGATCGGCATCGCCACGATGTTCATCGGCGTGTTCCTCGCGCTCCAGCAGTCTAACGCCAAGCGCATGCTCGCCTACCACAGCGTGAGTCAGATGGGGTTCATCCTCGCGGGCATCGGCGCAGCCGGGTACCTCGGCGCGCACGGAGCGATGGGTGTGGCGGGAGGCCTGTACCACGTGGTCAACCACGCGCTGTTCAAGGCCTGCTTGTTCCTTGGCGTGGGCGCCGTCTACTTCCGCACGCACTCGCTCGACATGTACCACTTGGGCGGCCTGTGGAAGAAGATGCCGGTCACGTTCCTGTTCACGCTCATCGCGGCAATGGGCATCACCGGCGTCCCGTTGCTCAACGGCTTCGTGAGCAAGTGTCTGATCCACCACGCGATCGTAGAGGCGCAGGAGCTCCACCATCTCGCGTCGCTCGGAATCGCCGAGAAGATCTACATCATCACCTGCGGCGGTACGGCGTGCTCGTTCATCAAGCTGATCGGTCTCGTGTTCCTGGGGAAGCCGAAGACGGAGTACGGCCCCGAGGTGACCGACGCGCCGAAGCGGATGCTTGTGGCTATGGCGGGACTGGCTGCCGCGATCATCACCCTCGGCCTGTTCCCCCAGATCCTCATCAGGGGCGTCTTCCAGCCGGGACTCCACACCTGGGGCGTGCACGGCGACATCCTCGACGAGTACCTGTCCCACTACTTCCTGTCATCCGGGGACCTGATGAGCGTGGTCATCGCGTTCACGCTCGGCTTCACGTTCTTCTTCGTCGGCATGAAGTTCGGCCTGTTCCATCTCCACGGCCACCGCTGGCTGTCCGTGGACTACTGGTACCGCCAGGCCGCCCACGGCCTGATCGCCTTCTGCGGCTTCACCGACCGCACCTACGAGGCCCTGCGGCACGGTGCATCCCGCGGGCTGCGCAGGCTGGTCTCGGAGTACCACTCCCTCGGGATCCGTCTGTCGCGGCAGCGGCGGCTCGTGCTCGCCACGGTACTCACCGGCGCGCCCGGCGCCCGTGACCAGCACTTCATCCAGCATGCATACGTGACCCTCGAGCAGGAGCGGCAGGACACCGTGCGCACCGCCGTGACTCGCGCGATCGACGGGCTGCGGGCATCAGGAGCCGACGACGGCGCGCTCGCCCACCGCGACTACATCGATGCTGTACGCGACATCGCTGGCTACATGTCACAGCGCCTGATGAACGAGCGGATGGGCGTGCTTGCCGACCTCGCCCGTACCAACGAGTTGCAGTCGGTCCGGGCGCCATTCGAGGCAGTACGTGGCGAGCTGGCCCGTGCCCGGAGCCGCATCATCGACACTGCGATCGAGCTCGCCCCACACCGCATGGAGGGTGAAAGCGTCACACGCGAGGTCGCCTCATGCGTCAACGCGATCCTGAGCGAGGAGCGGTTCGACGTTATGCTCACGGCCGCCGCCCATCAGCGTCTGCAGGCAACGGGTCGCGCGCTCGAAGCGGGGGCGGCACTTCGCGGTCGTGTGCCGCGGCGCACGGCACTCCTCGCGGTGCAGTCGAGCGGCCTCGGAAGACTCGAGCGGGCTGCGGCGTGGACCGTTGAGATGCTCGCGATCACGGTCGATGCGCTCACCCGTGAGCGCACGGGCGGCATCACGACACGCCCCGTGGACGACAGCATCGTGCTCCAGACGCGCCTCTCGATCCAGCGCTACGCGCGCGACATCGGCCTGAACGTCGCAGTCCTGCTCGTCGTCATGCTGATCTTCATCGGCGTGCTCGCGCTCGGCTGAACCATATCGGCGCGCGCACCCAGCCCGGGCGCGTCCGGCGCCGCACGGCACCACCACCCCTCAGGCACACACGCAGAGCCCGCGTGATACGCTGCCCCTAGTCTCCGAACGGAGGACCTCTCATGTGCGAGTTCTGCGTGCAGCACGGCGACGGCAAGAAGTGGTACCTGCAGGCGAGCAACTACGCGGTCGACCTGGCACGCGACCTCGAGCGTCGTGAGTTCGTCGTCGACTTCGTGACGACCTTCGACGAGCGCATGGCGAAGAACGTCCGACTCCTCGGAGTCGCTGCGGCGGCGCCTAAGCCGGTGAAGGCCGCGTTCAGATCGATCGCCCAGCCACGACAGATGCGCGATCACTTCGGCCAGCCGGTGCCGATCGAGGAGTGTGAGCAGATCTTCGACATCGCCACGTCGATCACGCAGCTGCCGTGCGTCTGCCGCCACTTCGCCAAGAAGCCCGAGCGCGGGTACTGTCTGGCCGTCACCATGACACCACAGGACGAGGTCTTCACCGAGGCATTCCGGGACTACGCGTCGGGTCCCGACACGCCCACACTCCAGCGCCTCACCAGAGACGAGGCGTCCGCCGTGCTCAGGCGCGCGGAGAGCGAGGGCCTCATGCACTCGGTCTGGACGTTCAAGACGCCGTTCATCGCGGGTATCTGCAACTGCGACCTCGCGAGCGGCTGCATGGCGATGAGGTCGACGCTCGAGTTCGACTACAAGTCGATGTGGAAGGGCGAGTACGTCGCCCGGGTCGATGAGACGTCCTGCAGCGGCTGCGGCGCGTGCGAGGAGCGGTGCCCCTTTTCGGCCATCGCCGTCAATGGGCGCGCGATCGCGGTGGTGGACCTGGAGGCGTGCTACGGATGTGGCATCTGCCGCTCCTCCTGCCCGGTGGACGCGATCGCCCTCGAGGACCGCGCGGCCGAGGGAGTCACCGCCGGCTGGTGATCCACGGGGCCTCGAACGCAGAAGCGGGGCGCCTCCCCCGCCGACCCGGCTCTCGAAACCTACCAGGCCCGCAGATAAGACACCCCGCTCGAAGCGACGCAAGCGCTAGCGGATCGTGTATCCGCCGTCGATCAAGAGGTCAGCGCCGTTGATCATGTCGGCGCCGTCCGAGGCCAGGAACACCGCCGCGGCGGCGATCTCCTCGGGGATGGCGAAGCGCTCGGTGGGGATGAGCTTCATCATCGCGTCTCCCTTGGGGCCCGACCACGCCTTCTTGCCGAGCTCGGTCAGCACTACCGTTGGCGAGATGCTGTTGACGGTGACGCCGCGCCCGGCCCACTCGGAAGCGAGCACCTTGGTGAGGCCGATCACGCCGAACTTGGATGCGCAGTACGCCGCATGTTCGTGGAGCGCGACCGAGCCCGCCTGTGAGGCGAGGTTGATGATCTTGCCGTATCCGGCCGCGAGCATGACGCGCCCGACCGCCTGCGACATGACGAAGGTGCCGCCGAGGTTGACCTTCATGGTGAGGTTCCACGCGTCCATGCTCAGATCCTCGGCCGGCGCGAGCGCAACGATGCCGGCGCTGTTGACGAGGATGTCGATCTTCCCGTGGGCTGCGACGATGCCGTCGACAGCGGCCTTCACCGAGGCCGGGTCGCCGACGTCGCACCCGAATGCGTGCACACCCTCGCCCAGCGCAGCGGCCTCGGCCTGCGCCTCCTCGAGCTTCAGATCCACGATGACGACCTTTGCGCCCTTCTCGTGGAACGCCTCCACGATGGCCTTGCCGATACCGGACGCACCGCCGGTCACGACCGCGACCCGATCGGTCAGCGGGAACGTGTAGTCGATCTTCTCCGGTGCTGTGGACACGACTGCCTCCCTCCTCTACGAATCGCCTTTCAGGCTGTCCTCGTACTCGGTGATGACGGCGACCTTGGCTGCCGATGGCGAGCTGTCATCGAACTCGTAGCTCAGCCACTCCCTGGCCAGCCGGCGCGCCAACTCGATGCCGACGACGCGCTGACCCATGCACAGGACCTGCGCGTTGTTGCTCAAGACCGACCGCTCCACCGAGTAGCTGTCGTGTGCGGTCACCGCCCGGACGCCGGGCACCTTGTCGGCCGCGATCGCCATGCCGAGGCCGGTGCCGCAGATGAGCAACCCACGGTCGGCCCTCCCCTCGGCGACATGCGTCGCCACGGCGATGGCGCTCGTCGGGTAATAGGGGAACGTCTCGCCGGCGCCAACACCGACATCGATGACCTCGGTCACGCGCTCGTCGGCGAGGAAGTCCGCCTTGATCTTCTCCTTGTAGTCGTAACCGGCGTCGTCACTGCCGATGGCGACCCTCCACTTGGGCATAGCCTCCACGCTTCCTCTCGCTCGCTGGCGAACCGCAGCGCCTGGATACTGGCGCCTGGCCCACCTGTCTACCGCAGCGCCTCACCTATGGCCGTCATCGCAAGCGCGAACGAGGTGGCACCCGCATCGGGCGTACCCACGCTCTTGTCTGCCAGCGGACGAGCGCGACCGAGCTTCGGCCGAAGCGGCGCGGTGTCCAGCGCGGCCTGCGTCGCTATCACAGATGCCCTGTCCCACGCGTCGGCCAACCCGTCGCCCGCCCCGAGCGCGGCCGTGAGCGCATCGATGAAAGGAACCATCGCGTCGAGCATGGTCTTGTCACCGAGCTCTGCCTTGCCCATCGACCTGATGGTCTCGATGCCGGCGCGGACTGCCTCGGCGACGTCGTGTGCGCTGACCGCCTCGGCCTCATCGCCGAGGCTCGCGCCCACCGCCGCGATCGCGTTACCCCAGAGCACACCCGAGGTGCCGCCCGCCTTGCTCGCCCATGCGTCGCCGGCGGCTTTCAGCAGCGCGCCCGCACCGCCACCGCGCTCGTCGATTGACTTGGCTGCGGTCGACGCCGCCATGATGCCCTTGACCATGCCGCGGCCGTGGTCACCGTCGCCGGCTACCGCGTCGATCCGACCGAGCTCGGCCTCAGCATTGAGCATGGCGTCGCGCATCGCGTTGAGCGCCGCATACGCACGCACCGCCGCCCGCCGCGAGGCTTCGCTCGCCGACAGCGGACCGGTATCTTCGGTCGCAAAGGCGCTCAAGTCGATCTCGCGACGCTTGGCGGGGCCACTCGATACGCTGCCCTTCTTGAACGCCGGTGTGTCGGCCGGAGCGCGCCAAAAGTGCTCCAGCTCCTCGTCGAGTGCCATCAAGGTGAGCGAGCAGCCGGCCATGTCGAGACTGGTGACCAGTTCGCCGGCCTCCGGATCCACGAGCGTGTAACCCAGCTCCTCGAGATACGCCGAGACCGTCTTCCACATGACGAACAGTTCCTCGTACTTGGTCGCGCCGAGTCCGTTTAAGATGACTGCGACGCGCTTGCCCTCGATCTCGGGCAGCTCCTCGACAACGCCGTCCACAAGCGTCCGCGCGAGCTCTTCTGCCGACGGCAGGTCCATGTCCTTGATGCCGGGCTCACCGTGGATCCCGAGCCCGAGCCCCATCTTGCCGTCGGGGACGGTGAACAGCGGTTTGTGGGCGCCGGGCAGCGTGCACCCGGAGAGCCCGACGCCGAGCGTTCGCGTGTAGTCGTTCGCGCGGCTCGCCACCTTGAGAACCTCATCGAGGCTGTAGCCCGCGTCTGCGGCGGCTCCCGCAACCTTGAAGACGGTGAAGTCCCCAGCGATGCCGCGACGCTTCTCGACCGTCTCCTTCGGAGCGCTCGCGAGATCGTCGGTCACGTACAGCGCTATGCAACGCTCGCCTTCAGCATTCAGGCGGTCAGTGGCTTTGTTGAAGTTGAGCACATCACCGGCGTAGTTGCCGGTGATGTAGAGGATGCCGCCACCCGCCGATGCCGCCTTGGCGACGTTATACGCGTCGTCGGTCGAGGGTGAGGTGAAGATGTTGCCCACCACGGCGCCGTCGGCGAATCCCTCGCCGACCACACCGCAGAACGCGGGGTAGTGTCCGGAGCCGCCACCGACGATGACGACGACCTTGCCCTCCGTGGGTTCGGCGGCACGGACGACACCGCCGGGAACGAGCGTGACGTACTTCGAATAGAGCGTCGTGAAACCCGCAAGCATGTCTTCCATGAAGGTCGCGGGATCGTTCCACAGATGCGTCATGAACTGAACCTCCTCCGTCAGAGACGACAGCACGACGTGAAGGGGGCGCGTTGGAGGTCATCCCGCGAACGTACGGCTC
>JAFGAG010000024.1 GCA_016933785.1 Coriobacteriia bacterium
AGGAACTCCTCGATCTCGCGCGGGTAGATGTTCTCGCCGCCGCGGATGATCATGTCCTTGATGCGGCCGGTGATGCGGTAGTAGCCGTGCTCGTCCACGGTGCCGAGGTCCCCCGAGTGGAGGTAACCCTCGCTGTCGATGACCGCCGCGGTCGCCTCGGGCATCTTGTAGTAGCCCTTCATGACGTTGTAGCCACGGCAACACAGCTCGCCCGGCACGCCCGGAGGGCAGTCCTCGCCCGTCTCGGGATCGATGACCCGCACGTCCACGGCGTCGTGCGCCCGGCCGACCGTCTCGCACTTGCGCTCGAGGGTGTCGTCCACAGTGGTCTGCGTGAACACGGGAGAGGTCTCGGTGAGACCGTAGCAGATCGTCATCTCAGACGCGTGCATGCGGTCGATCACCTGGCGCATCGTCTCGACCGGACATGGCGAGCCGGCCATGATGCCGGTGCGCATGCTAGTGAGATCGAACATGTCGAACATCGGGTGGGCCAGTTCGGCGATGAACATCGTCGGTACGCCATAGAGCGCGGTCGCCCGTTCCTTCTCCACAGCGGCGAGCACGATGACGGGATCGAAGCTCTCCACGCCTACCACCGTGGCGCCGTGCGTGAGGATCGCCATCACGCCGAGCACGATGCCGAAGCAGTGGAAGTACGGCACGGGCAGACAGACGCGGTCGGCCCCGGTAAAGTTCTGGCGCTCGCCGATGTAGAAGCCGTTGTTCACGATGTTCCGGCTCGTGAGCATGACACCCTTGGGGAAGCCGGTCGTGCCCGAGGTGTACTGCATGTTGATGACGTCGTCCGTGTGCAGCGACGCCGTGATCTCGCGTAGTGGCTCATCGGGCATGTTGTCACCGAGCACGAGGAGCTCGGGCATCGAGTAGAATCCGCGGTGCTTCTCGGGACCCATGTAGATAAGGTTCTTGAGGGACGGAAACTCCTCGCTCTCGAGGTGCCCCCGCTCCTGCACGGACGCCTCGGGGACGATCTCGCGCACGATCTGTACGTAGTCCACGTCGCGGAACTGGTCGATGATGGCGAGCGCCTTCATGTCCGACTGCTTGATGACGTACGCGAGCTCGTGCGCCTTGTAGACCGGGTTCACGGTGACGAGCACGGCGCCGATCTTGGCGGTGGCGAAGCACAGTGTGAGCCAGTCGGGGATGTTGCGCGCCCACACGCCCACGTTGTCGCCCTTGGTGATCCCGATGGCGAGCAGCCCCTTGGCGAGCTGGTCGACACGCTCGTCGAACTGCGCGTACGTCCAACGCAGGTCGCGGTCGGGGTAGACGATGAAGTCGTTCCCCGCGTGCTTTGCCACCTGCATCTCGAAGTACTGGCCGAGTGGCAGGTCGGTGTGGAGCTGTTCGTTGGTCCAGGCCATGGCCGCCCCCTACGCCGGTGCGTACACGACAGCCAGGATGCGCGCGGAGCCGTCGCCGGCTGAGCGTACCTGGTGCGGCACGATCGAGTCGTAGTAGATGCTGTCTCCGGCCTCCAGGCTGTGAGTCGCCTTGCCGTACTCCACCTCAAGGGTGCCATCGAGGACGTAGAGGAACTCCTCGCCCTCGTGGCTGGAGAGCTTGTGCTCGCCTGGTGCGGCGGGCTGGACGTCGATGAGGAACGGCTCCATGTGGCGCGACGCCTTGCCGCTTGCGAGCGAGAAGAAGTCGAGCACACCGGCATCGCTCGAGGTCTCGAGGCTCTTGATCCGGGTGACGGCCTCAGCCTGGTCCCGACGCGTCACGATGGGGCCGAGCTCCGTCTCGTCATCGAGCAGCGTGCCAAGACGTACGCCGAGAGCGCGGGTGAGCTTGATGAGCGGCGTGAGCGACGGAGCGACCTCACCGCTCTCGAGCGCGAGCACGGTCGCCGCGTCGCAGGCACTGCGCTCGGCGAGCTCGTCGACGGACAGGCCGAGGGATGTGCGGAGCGTGGTGATCTTGCTCCCGATGCGGTTCTCGGTCGTCATGGGCGTACCCCTTCCCCGTATGCGCCCGCAGCCGTCCCGCTGCGGTACGTGCATGATAGCGGAAGGGCCTCGATCGATGCCCTGTGACGCATGGAGCGCGCGACGTGTGCGGGATCGCCTGCGGGGTGTCACTTCTCCATGGGAATCGTCAGGACTGCACAGGTCCCCTCCCCGGGTGCGCTCGTCATCGTCAGATCGCCACCGAGGCGTTCCGCATGTTCGCGGATGCTGAACAGACCGAAACCCATATCCGTGTGCCGGTCCGAGTACAGCGCATCGGCCACATCGAACCCGACCCCGTGGTCGCACACCGTCAGACGGACATCCTCGCCGTCGACAAGGAGATGCACCTTCGCTTCGGTGGTCTCGGCGTGCTTGTGCACGTTATACAGAAGCTCCCGTGCGGCGCGATAGACGAACGCGGTGATCCCCTCTCGGGGACTGACCCCTTCGGCCACATCACACAGCACGGTGCAGCGGATGCCGTACCGCCGCTCGATGTCATCGCCCAGCGCGTAGAGCGCGGGCGGGAGACCGAGTTCGTAGTACACGACGGGCGCAAGATCGGAGGTGACGGCACGCGACTCAGCGATCGCCGCATCGAGGAGCGCAAGCATCTCCTTGTGCTGTGCTTCGCGGGGCACGATCTCAAGACCGCGATGCAAGCGATCGTGCTCCTGCAGGCGCAGGCGAGCCGCAGCCAGCGGCTGGCTGACACGATCGTGCAGCTCCACAGCAAGCACCCTGCGCTCTTCCTGCGCCACATCCTCGGAAGCGAGTGCAAGGTTCCGCAGACGCTTGACGTACGCTTGCTCGTTCCGCCTGAATGCGGCCAGGTCTTTCAGGTCGCGCACGAGCACGATCGCGCCACCATCATCGAGGCTGTAGGCAGACACCTCCCACATCCCGATGAGAACGTCACCCTTGCGAGCTGTGCCGATCTCGGAGTGGCCCTGACCGGGCCGCTCTTCCAGCCGGGCGCAGACCCGCTTGACCGCATCCGCGAAGCCGGGATCGAGAACCTCGAGGATCGGCCGCCCGATGGCGTCCGACACCGGACAGCCGAGCGCGTCAGACCGGGAGCCACAGACGTGCGTCACGTTGCCGAGGCTATCGATCTGGAGGAACGAGGCTGCGGTCTCGGAAGCGGCGCCCCACTGCATGCTGAGATGCGCCTCGTGCGGAAGACCACGGTCTGCCATCCAGCGCTCCCCCCGTCGGTCAGTCGGCCCGGAGATCGTCACGGCGCCCTCGCCGCGCGCTTTTCGTCCTCTGAAGCCGCATATTCCAGCACGAGCCTCGGGATGTCGAGCAGAGATGCGATCCGCGCCGCCGCGCCGCACTCGATGGCCTCCTTCGGCATGCCAAAGACCACCGATGACGCCTCGTCCTGCGCGATGGTCATCGCGCCAGCCTCGCGCATCGCGAGGAGTCCCTCGGCCCCATCGCGACCCATACCCGTCATTATCACGCCGACGGCATTCGCACCGGCCTTCTTCGCGACCGATGAGAAGAGCACGTCGACAGACGGGCGACAACCATAGACGTACGGTCCGTCTTTGACCGAAACCCGGTAGCCCGCGCCGCTGCCGCTAAGAACCATGTGCTTGTTGCCCGGAGCGATGAGCACCAATCCGGGTGCGACGGCATCGCCGTCGACGGCCTCTCTGACCTTGAGCGCGCACAACCGATCCAGATCGTGCGCGAACGCAGCCGTGAAACCCTGCGGCATATGCTGGACGATCAACATACCGGGACTGTCAGACGGCAGCGATGTGAGCACGGCGCGAAGCGCGCTCGTCCCGCCAGTGGAGGCACCGAGCGCCACCACCTTGTGCGTGGTGACGGACAGCGAGCGCTCGGGTAGACCGACGGGCGTGGCCACACGAGTCGCCGGCCCGATGTTCGCCCGCGCCGCCAGGCGGATCGCAGAGACGAGCTCGGCAGTCATCTCACCGACCGTGTACGCCGGGCCCGGCTTCGCGATGACGTCGATGGCGCCCGCCTGAAGAGCCTGGACGGCGAGTGTGCTGCCACGCGGCGTCAATGACGAGACCACCACGACCGGTACGGGGTGATACTCCATGAGCTTGCGGAGGAAGGTCACCCCGTCCATGCGGGGCATCTCGATATCGAGAGTCACAACATCGGGCCCGAGTTGGATGATCCTGTCACGGGCGACATACGGGTCCGGAGCGGTGCCGACGACTTCGATCCCCGCCGCCGCTCCCAGCCGTTCGCACAGCACGCGTCTCACGATCGCCGAGTCATCGACGATGAGGACCCTGATGCTCATCGATCGGCACGCATCGTGAACGACGCCAGCACGGGCCGCCCCTCGACGTCGAGCCGGACCACACTACTCAACGCTTCCATCGCGGCCCAGTCACCGGACAGGAACCGTGTGACGATCGGCGGCGAGACGGCGGTGTGCTCGTGGCAGTCGAAGGCGGAGGCAAGATGACCGCCGACCATGTTCACCACCTCGCCGAGAACGTCGGCAGCTCGCAGCATGATGTCCTCGTCCGACTCATCCATGCCCAGAGCATTGCCTGCCATCTCGGTCGCAAGATCGACCGGAGCCGCGACAGACACGATACCCATCAGCGCGCCCCGAAGACCCGTCCGGGCGAGAAGGAGCTCTCCTGTTGGTGCCGGACACGCGCCTCCGACGGGTTCAGCGAACATGAGTGTGAACCGCTCGAGAACGTCGCAGACGACCTCCTGGACGTCATCGGCCGCGCGGACCGCTCTCGGCGCCACCGGGAGGCACCGAAGTGTGTCCCTGATCTGCTCTGGCGTGAAGGGTTTCCGCAGGTATGCCGCGATCCCAAGCCTCTCGAGTTCGTCGATTCTACTCTCCGCACCTTCGGTCGAGACGACGATGACGGGAATGTCGGCGAACTCCGGGCTGCGTCGCATGGTCTGGATCATCTCCAGACCGTCCATGACCGGCATGTTCAGGTCCGCCAGGACGACATCGATCCAGTTGGCGCCCATCACATCCAGCGCCTCACGGCCGTTCGCCGCCTCGTAGACCGCGTCGGTGGCGAGCTCGGCCAGACGCATCGTCTTGACGATCATCCGCCTGATGACGTCTGAGTCATCCACTACCAGCACGCTCAGAGACACCGTGCTCACCATCCTCCGTCATAGTTCGTGGAGTGTTCCGTTGCTCTTTATGAGTGTCCGCCCCGTCGACATCTGCAGAACGAGCGTTCGAGAGGCCGTGCCCCCGACCTCCTCGGCCGTCAGCATGATGTCGTTCTTCCAGAGCACACGGCGCAGCACCGTGTGATTGCGCTCGCCGATCTTGAACAATCCGTTCTGATCGAGCTGCGCAGCGGCGCCCGCCACCTTCGCCACGATGTCCTGACGGCTTGCACCGAGATCAAACAGGGCCTGGAGCATCGCCGCAACGCCGGTATCGGTGAACAGCGCCGGGTTCGCCACCGCCCTCGACGGGTCCATGCTCGAGACGGGCAGCATCGCGTGCAGCATGCCACCGACCTGCCGATGCGGATCGTAGAGCGTGAGTCCGACGCACGACCCCAGGGAGTACGTGATGAGCACGTCCTCCACATCATCGGTGACCGCGAACTCCGAGATGCCGACCACGATCTCTCCTCGGGCCACGAGCGCATCAGCTCCTCGTGTAGATGGCCGGACGCACGTACTTCATGGGGCTGACGATGCCCGTAAGACTCTCTGCGTGGCCGACGAAGAGGTAACCGCCGTCTTTGAGCAGCCGATGGATGTCCGCCAGAAGACGCTGACGCACAGGATTGTCGAAGTAGATCATCACGTTGCGGCACAAGATGGCGTCTAATGGTCCCCTCATCGGGAACGGAGGCTGTGAAAGGTTCATCCGCCGGATCACGACCATGCGCGTGAGTTCCGGCTTGACCCGGTAGTGCCGCACACCGTCGAACCGCTCCACCGAGAAGTAGCGCGAGAGCAGGGGCGGCGGTACCGTCTGGATCTTGCGCTCCTCGTACACCCCGGCCCGACATTGCTCGAGCGCGGTCGTGGAAAGATCCGTCGCGAGGATCCGCATGTCGAGCGCCCGTCCCTCCGCCGCCTCGAGCAGCGCGATCGCGAGGGAGTATGGCTCTTCGCCTGTGGAGCTCGCGGCCGACCAGAACCGGAACCTGGTCTGGCCGGCCGCGATCCATGACCGCATCTGTGTCACCAGGAAGTCGAACTGCTCGGCGTCCCGGAAGAACGATGTGACGTTGGTG
Organism: Coriobacteriia bacterium; assembly: GCA_016933785.1. Lineage (GTDB taxonomy): Bacteria > Actinomycetota > Coriobacteriia > Anaerosomatales > Anaerosomataceae > Anaerosoma. The sequence goes on from JAFGAG010000024.1 coordinate 6,221, forward strand.
CAGACCGCGTCGAGCAGCTCTACCATCTCCGCGCCCGATTCGTCGTTCTGAAGTACGTCCAGGTACTGCTCGTAGCTCCCGAGTCCGAGCGCGCGGACCCGCTTGCCCACCCGGGCGCACACGAGCGCCTCCTTCTTGTCCGACAACGCGATCCCGCTCTTCGCGTAGACGATCTGCCTGAACGTGTTGAGCGTCCGCGTCTTCACTGAAGCGTTCCTAGAAGTCCTGCAGCTCTTGGTCGTCCAGCGGTATGACGGTCTCGGGTCGGACCGCTACTCCAACGACCGGACGATGGCCATTGCCCCCGCTTCCTGTCGTGCCTCCGGGCTGCTGCTCGTGGCGAAGGATCTGATGCACGTGCGCCGAGAGAGCGTCGCTCGTGGTGGCGGAGTTCCGCTGTGCGGCCGCAAACGCCGAGGTCGCGGTGTCCACCTTGGACTTCGCCCCGCCCACGATCCTGCGGAGCGCGCCGACCATGTCGTAGAGCTCCCTCGCCTGCGCGGACAGCTCCTCGCTTGCCGACGCGGACTCTTCGGCGTTCGCCGCATTGCCCTGCGTGACACGATCCATCTGCGAGACGGCCGTGTTGACCTGGTCGATCCCCTGGGCCTGCTCCTCGCTTGCAGCCGCGACCTCGCTCATGAGGTTGGTCACCTTGTCGACCGAACCCGCGATGTCCTCGAGCAGCTTGCTGACTTCAGCGGCCACTCCTACGCCACCGTCGGCATTCACTTGCGAAGCTTCGATGAGCGCCGCCGTGCTCTTGGCCGCCTCCGCACTGCGCTGGGAGAGATTGCGTACTTCTTCAGCCACGACCGCGAACCCCTTGCCCGCCTCGCCGGCCCGTGCTGCCTCGACGGCGGCGTTGAGTGCGAGCAGATTGGTCTGGAACGCTATGTCGTCGATCGTCTTGATGATCTTGGCCGTGGAGTCGGTCGACTCCTTGATCTTGCCGATCGCGAGGCCCATCTCGCGCATCACGTCGAGACCCTTGCCGGCCGCAACGCGCGTCTCGCGCGCCATCCCATCCGCCTGTCGACTGTTGGCGGCGTTCTGCCTGGTCATCGAAGACATCTCCTCGAGCGAGGATGATGTCTCCTCCAGCGAGGACGCCTGTTCACTTGCACCTGAGGCAAGCTGCTGGCTCGCCTGCGACACCTGCAGCGATGCTGCCGTGACCTGCTCGGCTCCAGCCGTGAGACCGGCGATTACGCGACCGATGGGCCCGGTGATCGAGCGAGTGATGACGAAGGACAGGACGACCGCGAGCACGACACCGGCAACGACCATGATGATGGAGAGCAGCTTGGCCGAACCGGATGTGGCGACGACGTCTTCGTTGGCCGCGTTGACCTCGGCATCGATCCCCTCATCCACGATCGCGAGCTCGCTGAACATCGCAATGCCGGCCCCGTCGAGCGCTTCATCGAGCGCGTACAGGGTCGCCTCATCAGCGGCATCCGCATTGCCCGCGAACCGCTCTCCGAGAACCGTATGGGCCTCGTCGAACGCGGTGAGAAACTCGGACTCGTAGATGCTGTCAGCCTTCCCGATCGCGGCCAGCCACGCTTCGTCTGTGACTGCCGAGATGACCTCACCTTCCACTTCACCGCCGTTACGCAGCGCCGCCATGTAGGCCTCGAATCGTGTGCTGTTCGCCTGTTGCTCGGCATACAGCGCGTCCGCCTCGTTCATGTCGGCGGAGCCGATCATCTCCATGAAGATCAGCTGTCCGCGAACGACGCAAAGCTCGGCTTCCATGATGGCGTCGGCGACCGGGAAGTCCTCGTGGATCTTCAAGACCTGCGTCTCGATGTTCGAGATGCTCGAAAAGGCGGTGACGCCGATGACGACGGCGATGATCACTATGGTCGCGAAACCGATCGCGAGCTTCGTGGCGAGCGACGTGTTCTTGAACATCTTCATTCCTCCTCTCGTGCCTCCGCGTCTACGCCTCGCTGGCGAGCCGCTCCACAACTGACAACTCCTCGCCGGAGAGCACCCGTACGATGTCGAGAAGCATGATCACCTTGCCATCGACGTTCGCGATGCCGCGCACGAACTCCGTTTGCACGCCCGCACCGAAGTCGGGTGTGTCTTCGATCTGATCAACGGAGATGTCCAGCACCTCCGAGACCTCGTCGACGACGACACCCATCACCGTCGACTGCCCGGCAAGCTGCACGACCACGATGCACGTGAGCTCCGTATCGTCCGCCTCACCCGTCTCGAACTTGATGCGCAGGTCCACGACGGGGATGACTCGCCCGCGCAGATTGACCACACCTCGTACGAACGCCGGAGTCTTGGGGACGCGGGTCACCGGTATCATGCCGATGATCTCCTGCACCCTGAGGATGTCGAGGCCGTATGTTTCGGGCCCCAGCTTGAAGGTCAGATACTTGTGCGTCTGCGCCACGACGGTCCCACCCTGCTGCGCCATATCTCATTCACCTCCCCCAGCGTTCGCCTGTGCCACCAGACCGACCACGTCGAGGATCAGCCCCACGCGGCCGTCGGACATGATCGCCCCTCCCGCGAGGCCAGCCGCACCGCGCAGGTCTTCACCAAGCCCTTTGATCACCGTCTGTTGCTGCCCGAGGATCTCGCACGCCACCAGGCCGACACGCCGGGTACCGGCTTCACAGACCACGACGATCCCGCGCGAAGGATCCGGCTCGCTTCCTGGTGTGCCGAAGATCGCCCCGAGATGCATCAAGGGGATGAATCCATCACCGTCGGCGAGCACCGAACCCCGATTGAGTACCGAGGTGACCGTAGAGGGGTCGGGGCGTACTGACCGCTGGATCGAAGCCGTCGGGATGATGTAGCGCTCCTCGCCCACGCGGACGACCATGCCGTCGATGATCGCCAGCGTCAGTGGGAGCCGGACCGTGAAGCAGGTACCCTTGCCGGGGGTCGTCTCGACCTCGATCTGTCCGCGGAGGTCCTCGACAGCGCGTTTCACCACATCCATGCCGACGCCGCGGCCCGACACGTCGGTGACCTCGCGAGCGGTCGAGAAACCGGGTGCGAGGATGAGCGCCAGTGCGTCTCGCTCTTCGAGTGCGGTGTTCGGGTCGATCAGATCGAGCTCCCGGGCCTTCGCTTCGATGGCGGCCACGTCGAGGCCACGTCCGTCGTCGATTACCTGGATCACCACAGCACCACCCTCGTGGAACGCGCGCAGGTGGACCAACCCGACGGCGTGCTTGCCCGCGGCCACGCGCGCGTCCGGCGGCTCGATCCCGTGGTCGATCGCGTTGCGCAGAAGGTGGATGAGCGGGTCGTTGATCCGGTCTACCATCTCCTTGTCGAGCTCCGTATCCTCCCCTGCCACGAGCAGCTCCACCTGCTTTCCCGACTTGTACGCCAGATCGCGTACCAGACGACCCATACGGCGGAACGTCGCCGAGAGCGGCATCATACGGAGCGATGTCGCCAACTCCTGCAGCTCGCGTGTGATCTTGTCCAGCCTGCCGAGTTGTTGTGCGAGCCGCTCGGACAGCACCGCGTCCGCACGTGCGCTCTCACTCGCCATCGACTCAGCGATGACCATCTCGCCGATGGCGTCGAGCAGCCGGTCCAGGCGGCCTTCGTCGACACGGATCGTCGGCCGCATCACGTCGACGTGACCTCGCGATGGGTCGGCGCTCGAGTCGATAGCCGGTCTTGCTTCCACCGTGGCCGCTGCCGCAGACGCGGGTTCGGGCGACTCAGAGTTCGCGCTTGGAGGCCCGCCCTGCGACATCACCCCGGCGACCTGCCGGCGCATCTCATCCACTGCGTCGAACAGCGTGCCGCAGTCCTGCGACGCAAGTGCCCCCTCGCCATGACGTGGAGCATCGAGCACAGACTCTGCCGCATGCGCGGTCTCCTGGATGTGATCGAGCGCGAGGAAGCCGGCCATCCCCTTGAGGGTGTGGAATGCACGAAAGACATCATCGATGAGGTCCCTGCGCCTCGGCTCCCGCTCGAGCACCACGAGGCTCTCGTCCGCACCGTCCAGGAGCTCGCCTGCGCGTGTCACGAAGTCGGCGATTAGCGATCGATCCTCCACGATCGATGATTCGCATCCAGGGTCGTCGGGACCGGAGGTCGCCACCGACTCGGAAGGTACGGAGGACGTCGCCGCAGGCTTCGTTCCCCTCCCGGTGGCGTCCCGACCGCGCGGGTCATCGCTGCCTGGAGATCCATCCGCTTCGGCACTCGACACCCCGAATGCCAGCGCCGTTCGCTGGAGCCGCTCGAACGCATGCCCGAGTGCACCGATGGCTTCGTTGGTGCCGGTACCTGCCTCGCGGATACCCCGCGCCATGGCGGCGCACTCGGCGGCCGCGTCGGCGATCTCGGGTGCGGCTGACCCCTCGGCCCAGTCGGCGTACCTCGAGAAGATGTCTTCAAGGTCGGAGAGGGCATCAGCGTCGTGGGGGTCAGTGAGGATCAGTGTCTCAGCGAGCTGCTCGAGTGTCGGTGGTGCGGAACGTCTGGCCACTCGTTGTCACACCTCCGCCTGATGAGATAGACCGCCAGGTGAGCGGCGTTCGGCCGCCTGGTGGACTCATCGGGTCGAGGGTATGCGGACGCGTATCAGTAAGACGCGCAGAAGGGGCAAGGGATTACCTGATGCCGGGCGGGCATCGCGCGGTGGAGACCCGTCAGTCGACCGTGGTCAATCCTTCACGGATCGCGTACTTGATGAGACCCGCAAGTGAGTAGATGCCGGTCTTCTCCATGATCTGACGCCGGTGGGTCTCCACGGTCTTGGGGCTGAGAGACAGCCGCGCCGCGATCTCCTTGGTGGACCAGCCTTCGCCGATCAGCTGCAAGCACTCCCTTTCACGCGGAGTCAACGACCGATGCATGGATGTGGACGTGGGTGTCCTGCCGTCTAGATGCTTGACGTAGTCGTCCAGGACCGCATCGGCGGGCCCCTTGCCGAGATACGCCCTCCCCTCGGCGACCGTCCTGATCGCCAGCTCGAGCTCCTCGAGCGGGCTGTCTTTGAGGATGTAGCCGCGCGCTCCCGCCCTGAGCATCTCAGTGACGAACTGCTGGCCCGTATGCATCGAGAGGGCGAGTATCCTCATGTGCGGGTCGGCCGCAAGGATCTGCCTGGTGGCGTCGATCCCGTTCAGCTCGGGCATCGCGATATCCATGACGATCACATCGGGCTTGAGCTCTGCGGCAAGCCGCACCGCTTGACGACCGTCACTCGCCTGCCCCACGAAAGCGAACTCTCGACTGCTCCCCACGGTCGCGGTGATGGCGTCGCGGATGATCGCATGATCGTCCGCCAGAAGCACCCGGATCGTCACGAGAACCGCCCTTCCGGTGCAGTCAGGAATCGCCTCACCCAAGGATAAGCATCCGCCCTATACCGCAGAGTACCAACTGTACCGATGAGCTTCCAATAGAGAGGTGCTTGCCGATACCCGCACAACGACGGTGCACTCGCAGACGGAGGGGTTCCCGTGGGCAGCAAGATCGTTCTCGTCGATGACGAGTCCTTCACACTCAACGCGATCGCAGGTGTCCTTCGTGCGGCGGGACATGAGGTGTTCCTCTGCGAACAGTGGGCGACCGTCGCCTCCACAGTACGGGCCCACCGGCCGGATCTCGTTCTGCTCGACTACAACATGCCCGCGCTCACCGGAGACAAGATCTGCGAGATCCTCAAGCGGAACGTTCTCGAGAGCCACATGCGGGTGTTCCTGTTCTCCTCCGAACCGGAGAAGGATCTCATCGATATCGCAGACAGATGCGGGGCGGACGGTTACATCCGCAAGAACGTCCCGGCGGCCGAGTTGGTGGCACGAGTGGCTCAGATCACGAGAGCGTGACTGCCTGGGTCGCGTATCCGGCGTGCGGCTGCGCTGGCCCTTTCACATCCGCCAGCACCAGGAGAGGCATGCCGCTCACGTCGAAGCAGGCTGTCCCGTTCGAGCCCCGCAACACCACCCACTCCTCGAGCAAGGGACTCACGACGGCCGGCGGAGACAGCCATGTGCGCTCGATCGGCTCGATGTCGAGCACCATTCGTCCGGCAGTCACGTTCGCGAGCTCAGCGATGGCGCACTCTGCTCTGGTGCGATCGCTCGCGATCGTGGCCGGGTCCATCACTCCGCGAGCCATGTGAACACACAGCGCAAGCGGCGCGGCGACCGACAGCACGCCCGTGAGCGCGCCACGGATACCCACATGGGCGAACAGGCACCGTTCGCCGGGCAGTGGTGGCTCGATGTGAGCGCGGGCACTCAAGCCCACGAGCTGTTCGAGCACATCACCCACCACGCGCTCCAGGACGTCACGCGTGCTCACCGGCGCGCCGTGACATCCGAGTACCTCTGGTGTCCGGGCCAGCCACGGCCAGTCAGGTGTATCGTGCGCCGACATGATCCCCCCGTTGGATGTCGCGTACGGCAGCACAGGGATCCCCCATCCCGGTGCCATTAGGAACGACAACGTGCGAGGCCCGGTCAGGGTTACGCACATCTGGTCAGACCGGCGGGAGCGGTCACCCATACCTGGGTATACGTGTCCTGTCGTACCGATGATCGGAGTCCCGTGGCGATTCGATCGATCCACTCCGGAGACGCACCGCCCACTGTATCGCCTGCGGGTGTACTCGCCGCGTTAGTGGGGGCTGCGGGCCTGACCGCAAGCATGGCCCTGCTCTACCGGGCGATGGCCGTCATCATGGAGACCGAGGGCGGCTTCGTGGCTGCCGGTGGCCCCTACGAGATCGCGCACCCGGCGCCCGACTGGGTGTGGCTCGTGCCGATCGCGATCATGTCGCTCTTCGCGTTCGGCGGTCTGAGCCTGTGGGCGTCGATGCGGGGCTGGGGGGTCAACCCCCTCGCCTACGCGTGGTCAGCGCTCTTCATCACGCTCGGGTGGAACTTCCTGCGGCTCGGGATCATCGATCCACCCGAGGGTCAGAGTGCCGCGTGGGGATGGATCGTCTCGGGGGCGGCATTCTGGGTGATGGGATTCGCACCCGCCCTCGGACCCATCGTCCGACTGAGAGCGCGAGCACGCTATGGCCCGGAGGCGTTCTCGGCGGGCGTGAGGACCGGTCCGTTCGGCCTCCCGGTCAAGACCACCTCACCAGGCTTCATCGCGGTGCAGGTCGTCGGTGTGATCCTCGGCGTTCTCGGCGGGCTGGCGTTGTTCGGTGCCGTGACCGGCTGACGGGCCGGACGTCGGCTCAGTACACCTCGGGCACGTAGGTCTGCGAGTCGATCGGCGGGCGTACGTAGCCGCCCGTCGACTGCTTGCGCGGCGGCAGCTTGAAGGGCTTGGCCAACACGTCCTCGTACGGTATCTGCGTGAGCAGATGATGGATGCAGTTGAGGCGTGCGCGCTTCTTGACGTCGCCTTCCACCACCCACCACGGCGACTCCTTGGTGTCCGTGTACTTGAACATCTCGTCCTTGGCCCGCGAGAAGTCCTCCCAGCGGTCGCGGCCATCCAGATCGATCGCGGAGAACTTCCAGCTCTTCATCGGATCATCGATGCGATCCTGGAAACGGCGATCCTGCTCCTCGTCCGAGATGGAGAGCCAATACTTGATGAGAATGACGCCGCTGCGCTTGAGCATGCGCTCGAAGTCGGGGCAGTCGCGGAAGAACTCCTGCACCTGCTCCTCGGTGGCCCAGCCCATGACACGTTCGATCACGGCCCGGTTGTACCAGGAGCGATCGAACAGCACTATCTCACCGGCCGCGGGCAGGTGCGCGATGTAGCGCTGGAAATACCATTGCGTGATCTCACGCTCGGTCGGGACCGGCAGTGCGACGACCTTGCAGGTGCGGGGATTGAGGGCTTCAGTGATGCGCTTGATGACGCCACCCTTGCCCGCGGCGTCGCGCCCCTCGAAGACCACGACCACGCGCAGCCCCTCCTGCTTGACCCACTGCTGGAGCTTCACGAGTTCAAGCTGGAGCTTCTCAAGCTCCCGCTCGTAGGTCTCCTTGTCGATCTTCTTGGGCTTCGGACCCTCGGGGTCGTCGGCGTACGCCCGGTAGGCCTCTTCAGCGGCACGGTCCTTCTTGCCCTCGTGCTTGCCCATCGCTACCCCCTACTTCTTGCCAGCCTTGCGCTTCTGGGGCGTACCCTTGCGCTTGCGCTTGGGTGTGATACTCGGACGGATTCCCAGGAGCACCTCGTGCGCACACACCGGCAGCTCCACTCCGGCCTCCACACGGACGTACGTACCGTCTGCCTGCATGATCCGTTGCTTCACCGTGTCCCGCAGGTACGTGCCGAGGATCTCCTCGCGGATACGCTTGATCAGCCGCGGGTCGCGCACCGGCGCGAGCACTTCGACCCTTCGGTCCAGGTTGCGCGGCATGAGATCAGCGCTGCCGATGAAGACCTCGGGCGCTCCATCGTTGCCGAACCAGTAGATCCGGCTGTGCTCGAGGAAGCGGCCGACTATGCTCGTGACGCGGATGCTCTCGCTCACGCCGGGCACGCCGGGCCTGAGACAGCATACGCCGCGCACGAGCAGGTCGATCCTGACCCCCGCCTGCGACGCCTCATAGAGAAGCGCGATCAACCGCTGATCCACGAGCGAGTTCATCTTCATCACGATCTCGCCACCACGACCCTCGCGAGCATGTTCGATCTCGCGCGTGATGAGCCTGGAGATACCCTCCCGCAGTTCGACCGGAGCCACCAGGAAGCGGTGGTAGTCATTCTTTCGGGCGTAGCCAGTCACCAGGTTGAAGAGCGCCGAGGCATCCTCACCCATCTTGTCGTCGCAGGTCAGAAGGCCAAGATCGGTGTACAGAGTCGCTGTCACGGTGTTGTAGTTGCCCGTGCCGATGTGCACGTAGCGGCGGATCTTCCCCGCCTCACGCCGTACCACGAGCGCCACCTTGCTGTGCGTCTTGAGGCCGACGAGTCCATAGACGACGTGCACGCCGACCGCCTCGAGTGCGCGCGCCCACTCGATGTTGCTCTCCTCGTCGAAGCGCGCCTTGAGCTCCACGAGACACGCGACTTCCTTGCCGGCGAGCGCGGCGTCCATCAGCGCCTCGACGATGGGAGAGTTCTTGCCCACGCGGTACAGCGTCATCTTGATGGCGAGCACGTCGGGGTCGTGTGCCGCCTGCCGGATGAGCGCCACCACAGGCTCGAACGATTCATAGGGGTGATGGAGCAAGATATCGTGCTCGCGGATCGTGGTGAAGATGTCGGCCTCGGCGCCCACCTCGATCGGTACGGTGAGTGCGGGCACGAACGGCTTGTACTTGAGATCCGGTCGATCGACGCCCGCGAGTCCGAAGAGTTCGCTCATGCCGAGCGGAGGCGCGATGGCGAGCACATCGGTCATCTCCATATCGAGGTTCTCGACGAGGATGTCGCGTATGTTCTCAGGCATCGTGGGCTCGACGGTCATCCGAACGACCGAGCCGAACCGGCGCTGCCGGACGCCCTGCTCGATGGTTTCGAGCAAGTCGTCCGCCTCGAGCTCCTGGATGACCATCTCGGCGTCGCGCGTGATCCTGAACGGGTGGGCCGCGATCACCTCGTAGCCCGGGAAGAGTGCGCCCGCATGCGCCATCAGGAGCTGCTCGAGCAGCACGAACGTATGCTGCCGTGAGTCGGCACCCGGAGCAGCAACCGTCACGAACCGAGGCAAGGCCTTGGGTACCTTGACGCGGGCGAAACGTTCTTCTCCGTCCGGACCCTTGACCACGATCGCGATGTTCATGCTCGCGTTCGAGATGTGCGGGAAAGGCCGACCGGGGTCGAATGCGAGTGGCGTCAGGACGGGGAACACGTCGGAAGCGAAGTACGAATCAGCGATCGCGCGCTCATCGTCGGTGAGTTCCGCATAGTCGACCAGACGGATGCCTGCCGCCGCCAGCTCTTCCTTCAGCTCGTAGAAGCACTCCCGGGCGCGCTCCAACATGCCGGGAACCCGCTCCCGCACGGCGGCAAGCTGTTCTGCGGCGGTGAGCCCGTCGTCGGACAGGCCGCCGACTCCGGCCGCCACCTGCTGCTTGAGCCCGGCGACACGCACCATGTAGAACTCGGAGAGGTTGGAGCTGAAGATGGCGAGGTACTTGGCGCGCTCGAGCAGCGGGTTGGCCGGATCGAGCGCCTCCTCCAGGACTCGCTCCTGGAAGCTCAGAAGTGCGAGTTCGCGGTTGACATACAGCGACGGGTCGTCAAGCCTGATGTCTGCGCGCACCGTCATGCCGTCCCACCCCCTCGTGCCACGACCGAACGTATGTCCAGTGTAGCGGTAGCCATGGCGTGTATGCCCAACAATCACTCTCTACTTGGGATGCGCGCACCCATCAGGTAGCGTGTGAAACGGCCGATGAGACGCGCGCCGAACAGACGGAGAGCGCCGATGGGCAAGAAGAGGGACGACAAAGCGTCGGGCGCAAAGGACAAGTCCCCACGCTGCCGCGCCTGTAAGAACTTCGACCCGGACAGGAAGGGTGGCTACTGCCGGAAGCGCGACAAGAAGCGGTCGGCCGATGACAAGGTGTGCGGGAGCTTCGACCCCCGCTAGCATCCCCGCTCAGTCGCCGCCGCTCATGCCCATGATCTCGACCGAAACGTTCCAGGCGGACTCCGCCAGATCGGCTTTGCGGAGAGCCCCTTCGATCTCGATATCCAGCGGCGGCTGCCCCTCGACTCGCAGCACGAGGCTCGTGCCTTCGCGGGACGCCGTCACGGATCGGATGCGCTGCCCTTGTGAGCGGTCGAGCCCATCGGCCAGCCGGAGGATCGCGGCCAGCCGTGAGACCAGCGCGAGTTCGTCGTCATCGAAACCCTGGACCGCCTCGTGGCGAGGTCTGGGAAGCGATCCCTTGTGGTACCGGGCGACGGCGGCGATGATCCGCGTCTCGGCCGCGGTGAAGCCCGGCAGGTCGGCATGCGAGATCAGATGGAAGCTGTGCTTGTGGTGGCTCTCGTAGGCGACGTGGTAACCCACATCATGAAGCAGGGCAGCAGCCTCAAGAAGCGGGCGGTCGTCGGGCAGCAGGCCGAACTCGGGGACCAGGCCGTCGAACAGCTGCAGTGCCAGGCGGCGGACCTGCTCGGCATGTGGCACGTCGTAGCGGTAGCGCCCGCCGAGTTCACGGACGGAGCGCATCCTGTCGGCGAGTGGCAGTGTCCCGCGCTCGCGCTCCACGACCTCGAGTACGATGCCCTCCCGCATACCGCGTGCGTTCACCGTGAGGCTGGGCGCGCCGAGCACCTTCACGACCTCGTCCAGGACGACGACACCCGGGACGATGAGGTCGATCCGACCCTGCGACAGTCCCTTCATCCGCCCGCGCTCACGTGCCGTGCTTCCCACAAGAACCGAGCGCAAATCGCTCAGTTCGCGTGCCGCGATGCCCAGACCGTGCACGCCCGCGAGCGGCATGTCGCGCACGGCGGCTATCATCGTGGCAAGCGTGGTCACTGTGCCCCCGGAGCCGACGAGCGCCTGCGGCTTGCTGGTATCCGAAAGCGAGTTCGAGAGCGTCTCTCGAACGTGCTTCACCAGCCGCCGGTGTCCCCCCTTCGAGAGCGGATCTTCGCCGCCGAACTGGTCCGCGAGGACGACCGCTCCCAGCGGCATCGAGACGACAGAATCGACCTGTGCCCCCGAGCCCCGGACGACCTCGACCGACCCACCTCCGATGTCGACGACGGCGAGCTCACCCTGTATGGCAAGGCCGTCGACAGCGGACAGGAGCACCAGTCGGCCCTCGTGTTCGCTGCTGATCACCTCGATCTCGAGTCCGGTCTCATTTCGGACGCGTTCGACGAAGGCCGCACCGTTGGACGCCTGACGGACGGCCGCGGTCGCCACCGCTCGCATATGGGTCGCTTCGCGCTCGCGTGCAAGACGGACCATCCGATCCAGGGCGGCGAGCGCCACATCCATCGCCTCGTCGGAGAGCCTGCCCGTCTCGAGCACGCCGTGGCCGAGCCGGGCGAACGCCCTCTCCTCGTCGCGCGTGACCCTACGGCCGGCGACGGGGACATCGACGATCGTCAGACGTATGGAGTTGGAGCCGATGTCGATCGCCGCAACACGCACGTTCACACTCCGCATTCTCAGCACACGCGGCACCCGTCAGCAGGGCGCGCCCCGGATCTCTCTCCGAGTTGGCCACGCACTTGACTGAGTGTATCTCTCACTCGCGTGCCCCGGACAGCCCCGCACTGTAGACTGCACTCGGCGATCGCCACACATACGCTGTCACGCAAGGAGCGACCCGATGAGCACGTTCGAGTGGACGCCGGACCTGGTGACCGGAAACGAACTGATCGACTCGCAGCATCACACGCTGTTCCGGTATGCGAATGACCTTCTCGATGCGATCGAAGATGCCGAGGTGGATGACGAAGCTGCCGAAGTCTACGTATGGCGACTCACCGACTACGTGATGGAGCACTTCGCCGACGAACAGGACCTCATGGAGTCGGTGCACTATCCCGAGCGAGGTATCCACGTAGGGATGCACGATACGCTGACCGGCGAGACGATGCGGCTCACCGCCCGAGTGATGCGCGGGGAGATCGTTGCCGCACCGGAGATAGCCAAGCTCATCACCAAGTGGATGCGGGAGCATATCCTCACCGCCGACAAGCAGTTCGTCACGTACTTGAGTGCCCAGCAGTAGCGCTTGGAGGCCTGCGCACGCGGGTACACACACGCTACTGAACACAGACTCGCGAGAAGTCCGCGTACGTGACGCGCTCGCGAACGGGTACGAACTGTATGTGCAGCGTGGCTGGACATGACGCAAGGGGCACGCGATGACCTGCTATATGAAGCACCTCGGATGGCTCTTCCGGGTGCTCGAACTCGATAACGATGCAGGGAACCGGCATCGGCTCGACCGTGCGATCAAAGACGCGCTTGAGCTTCCGCCCGACGCTCCCTGTGAGGACGTGGACGCGTACCTGGCGGCGCTTTCCGGTGAAGAGCGGTTCGAGCTGATCGACACGCTGGAGCGCGCGCTCGCACAGTAGCCTCACACGGCAGTCCCGCAGTGACGAAGAAGGGCCGCCCTGGAGGACGGCCCTTCGTGCACGCGCAGCTGGGGCGCTAGGCGGAAGTCCAGCCCGCGTCGGCCGGAATGCACGCGCCGTTGATCATCTTCGACTCATCGGAGGCAAGGAACAGCGCCAGGTTGGCGATATCGGTTGCCTTGAGCTGACCGGGGATCGCCGCGTAGTACGTCTGCGATCTGGCAAGGCCACCCTGATCCATCTTGGTCGGGTCGACACTCTTCATGATGTTGGTCTCCACCGCGCCGGCAACGATCGCGTTGCAGCGGATACCCTCCTGGGCGTACCGGAAGGCGGTGTTCTTCGTCAGACCGATCACGCCGTGCTTCGAGACGGTGTACGCACAACCGGCGGCGCCGCCGCCCACACCCGCCACCGAAGCGGTATTGATGATCGATCCGCCGCTACCGGCCTTCATCGCAGGGATGGCCTTACGTGTCAGGTAGAATGGGCCGTTGGTGTTCACGCCGATCACGCGCTCCCACATGGCATCGTCGGTCTCGGCCGCGCCCGCGTTGAGATCCATGACCCCTGCGTTGTTGCACAGCACGTCGATCTTGCCGAATGCCTCGACGGCTGTGTCGATGATCCTCTCGCAGTCGGCCACGAGCGCAACGTTGCCCTGGACGCCGACGATCTCTCCGCCTGCCGCCTCTACCTCGGCGACGACCTCGTCAAGCGTGGCCTGGTTCCACTCAGCCGCAATGATCTTGGCGCCTTCGGCGGCGAACAGGTTCGCCATCGAGCGACCCATGCCCGAGCCTGCGCCGGTGATGACAGCAACCTTGCCTTCGAGTCTCATGCTCTGCCCCTTCTCTCTGTCGATCAGCGATGAGGGCACGCTCGCGCACCCAATATCGTAACAATAGTTACAATAATGGATGGCGCCCGCGTGTCAACCCATCTGAACCATGGCACGTACATCAGGGTACCTACCCACCTGTATGCGCTGCGACGCACGTGAGAGAGGTGCCCATGCACTGGCAGTCGATCCCCGCACTGGTCGCCGCGGGGCTCATGGTGGTGATCGGCCTGGGAGCCATGGTCCGGCCATCGACGCTCGAGATGGTCGGCATCTCCACCTCGACGCCCCTCGGCCGCTCCGAGGTGCGCGCGGTGTTCGGCGGGATGTTCGTGGCGCTCGGCATGGCGTGCATGCTCACGCGGGAGCCGATCGTCTTCGCTGTCGTGGGGGCCGCGTGGCTCACCGACGTCGCCGTCCGCATCGTCGCCATCTTCATCGACCGGGTGCCCGCTCGTGAAGCGCTCGCCGTGCTGGCGATAGGCGGCGCGATGGGCGCCGCTCTTCTGAGCGGCTACTGGTTCGCCTGAGCGCCTGACTGCCCGAGCACGCGCTCGAGCTGCTCAACGAAGTGCTCGCGGTCCTCATCAGTGAACTTCGAGGGTCCGCCATGCCTGCCGCCCTGCCTGCGGAGCTTCGCCTCGGCGTGACGCACCGCGAGCTCGGCATCGATCGTCGCCAGGTGGAAGATGCGACCCCGAGGACTCAGGGCGCCCGCCCCTCGGCCGAGCGCCATCGCTGCGAGTCCGATGTCCTGCGTCACCACCGCGTCTCCCGACGCAAGGCGCTCCACCACCGCGAAGTCCGCCGCATCGCGTCCCCCGCTCACCTGTATCGCCTCGACGCCGCGGCGCGATGCGTAGCGGTCGAGGTTCTGCGTGGAATTGGCGACGACCATGACCGCCCACCCGCGCTCGCGCGCGACCTGGATGGCCTCGCGCGTGACCGGGCACGCATCCGCGTCTATGAACAGCGTCGGCATGCCGAACCCCCGCGCTAGCGGTCTTCGATCGGCACGTACTCGCGCCGGTCGGCCACGCTCTTGTACGCGGGACGGATGATCTTGCCGCTGTTGGCGATCTCCTCGATGCGGTGTGCGCACCAGCCGACGACTCTCGAGCACGCGAACAGGGGCGTGTAGAGTTCCTCGGGGATGTCGAGCATGCGGTAGATGTAGCCCGAGTAGAAATCGACGTTGGCGCTCACGCCCTTGTAGACCGTGCGGCGCTTCGCGATGGCTCGTGGAGCGACCTCCTCCACGAGCGTGAGCAGGCCGTACTCCTCGGCGAGGCCCTTTGCGGAGGCGAGCTCGCGCGCGTACTCGCGCAGGATGATCGTACGCGGATCCGACACCGAGTAGACCGGGTGCCCCATCCCGTAGATGAGGCCGGACCGGTCGAACGCCTCCCTGTCGAGCACACGGATGAGATACGACTCGATCTCGTCCTCGTCGTGCCAGTCGCCGACGGTCATGCGCAGGTCGTCGAACATACGCACCATCTTGATGTTGGCGCCGCCGTGGCGTGGCCCCTTGAGCGAGCCGAGCGATGCGGCCACGGTGGCGTACGTGTCGGTCCCGGTCGATGAGACGACATGTGCGGTGAACGACGAGTTGTTGCCGCCACCGTGCTCTGCATGCAGCACGAGTGCGAGGTCCAGCACTCGGGCCTCCAGCGCCGTGTACTGGCTGTTAGTCCGCAGCATATGCAGGATGTTCTCGGCCGTGCCGAGGTCCGGCTCGGGGCGGTGGATGACGAGACTGTCCTTGAGGTACTGATCCACATACGCCTGATATGCGTAGACGGCGAGCAGCGGGGTCGCCGCGATCACGTCGAGGCTCTGCCGTAGCACACCCGGGATCGATGTATCGTCCGGATCCGGGTCGCGTGTGTAGAGCGCGAGCACGCCGCGAGCCATCCCGTTCATGACATCGCGACTCGGCATGCGTAGGATCGCGTCATGAATGAAGTGGCGCGGAAGCACCCGCCTGGAGGCCAGCTCGGCTTCGAAACGGCGCAGCTCGTCGACACCCGGTAGCTCACCGAACAAGACGAGGTACGCCGTCTCCTCGAAGCCAAGGCGTCCCTCTTCAAGGAAGCCGTCAACGAGCTGGTTGATCTCGATGCCGCGGTAGACGAGCTGACCCGGGATCGGCACATACTTCTCACCGTCAGAGGCCGAACCGACGACATCGCCGATCTGCGTGAGCCCCGCCAACACGCCCTTGCCTGACACGTGTCGCAACCCGCGCTTGACGTCGTACTTCTGGTACAGCTCAGCGTCGACGATGCTGCTCTCCGCAGCCATGGCACTCCACCGCGCGAGCCTGTGCTCGGGGGTCTCCTGAACCGGTGCGTGCTGCCTGTCCCCACCTGTCTCCGTCATTACCGCCCCCTTCATCCGCCCGGCCTTCAGACGGCAGGTGTGCCTCGATGGTTCCCGCAATGGGTCCGTGCGCAGCGCCGCAAGGCCCGCGCAGATGCGGCTGGTGGTGCCGCGGTGGTAGCTGCAGCCTGATTCTACCCGAACAGAAGAGCCGCCCGAAGGGACGGCTCGAGAAGTCGTGTGGCGGGAGTGACGGGGCTCGAACCCGCGACCTCCGGCTTGACAGGCCGGCGCTCTAACCAAACTGAGCTACACCCCCGCATGGGGCGTCCGCCCCGAGGCGGACAGCATACGGATTCTAACGAGCGCAGCTAGCATTGTCCATACGCGAGTTGGGCGAACACCCTGGCGAGCACTTATGGGCGGACCACCCGGTCATGTATGCTGCCTTGAGCGGAAAGGAGACATCCATGTCGGATGCAGTGACTTCCTTCAAGCGTACGCTCTGCGATCACATCAGCGCCCATGACCGCGCGGGCGCCACACTTGCAGCCCTTGACGCTGTGCGCGCTGGGGCGATCACGATCCCCGAACTCTACGACCTGCTCGCCGCATACCTCGTGGAGGTCGGTGCCCGGTGGCAGGCAGGCGAATCCGAGGTGTGGGAGGAGCACTACGCGACCTCCACCGTCCGCACGATAGTCGAAGCATGCCAGCCACTCGTTGCCGAGCGTGCTGCTGCCCCGATCGGACGCACCGTCGTGCTGGCCACGCCCCCCGATGAGTACCACGACCTCGGCCTGCGGATGCTCGCCGACCGGTTCACCCTCGCGGGCTGGACCGCGCAGTTGCTGGGAGCCAACGTCCCGACAGACGAGCTGATCGCCGCGATCGCGGAGCTCGAGGCCGATGCTGTCGTCATCTCGGCTTACACGCACTTCCACCGCTTCGCCCTCAAGGAGTACGTGAACACCGTGCGCGCGGCGCACCCCGACATACACGTCTGGGTGGGTGGCGCCGCCTTCGCACTCGAGCACGATGGTTGGCCTGACGAGATGATGCTCAAGCCGGCCGACGTGCCCTCGCTCGCAGGGCAGGTGGGCTGAGATGCTGAGCTTCAAGATAGCGGCCCGGTTCCTCAAGAGCTCACCCGGCCAGAGCGCCCTCATCATGGCGGGCATCGCGGTGGGCATCGCCACGCAGATCTTCGTCGGTTCGCTCATCACGAGCCTGCAGGCGGACCTCATCGACTCAGCCGTCGGTTCGAGCGCGCACATCACCCTGCTTCCCGGTGATGGTCAAACCACGGTCCCGGGCAACCTCGCAGCCGAGGCTTCAGGCTCTGAGACCCTTGTCAGCACCGCTGTGCCGGTACGCACCCTCTCCGGCATCTTCGTCGACAGCGACGACAGCGTGCCGCTTTCGATCACCGGCGGGGACGCCGGTCTGCTCGACACAATCTACGGACTCTCAGAGCGGATGACGCAAGGCTCCTTCCGCCTCGGTGAGGGCGAAGTAGTGGTGGGCACGGTGTTCTCGGAGAAGTACGGCATCGAGGCCGGAGACGAGCTCGATGTCCTTCTGCCGAGCGGCTCGCCTGCGACCTATGAGGTAAGCGGTGTGTTCGACCTCGGACAGGCGACCGCCAACGAGCGTTTCGCGTTCGTGGACGCCGGCTCCGCGGCTGACGCCCTCGGGATGGACGATGACGAGTACTCGGCGGTACAGATCCAACTGACCGACGTGTTCGCTTCGTCGGAGGTGGCCGCCCGGCTCGCCGACGAGTTCGACGTCGAGGCTGCAGACTGGCAGGCCGAGAACGAGCAGCTGCTCTCGGGCCTCGCCGCGCAGTCCGGATCCTCGGCGATGATCCAGGCGTTCGTGCTCATCGCCGTCGCGCTCGGCATCGCCTCGACGCTCGCGATCAGCGCGGTGCAGAAGACCCGGCAAATCGGCATCCTGAAAGCGATCGGCATGGGTGACGCGGCGGCTGGTCGCATCTTCCTGTGGCAGGCGGCGCTGCTCGGTGTCGGCGGCACGCTCGGCGGCATCGCGCTCGGATACGCGCTCATCGCACTCTTCGGCGTCGTGCCGGTGCCGTTCTCGATACGGCCCGAGCCGGGCTTCATCGCGCTCTCGGCGGGTATCGGCATCACCGTCGCGCTGCTCTCATCCGTGATCCCTGCACGATCGACATCGCGCCTCGACCCGATCGAGGTGATCCAGAATGGCTGATCTCCTGGTGGCTGACGCCCTCGAGAAGGTCTACGGCGAAGGCGATACCGCGACACGCGCGCTCAAGGGCGTGAGCTTCACGGTGGCCGAGGGTGAGTTCGCGTCGATCGTGGGGCAGTCGGGCTCCGGGAAGTCGACCCTACTCAACCTCATAGGGCTCCTCGACACACCGAGCTCCGGGCAGGTGCTCTTCGCAGGCGAGAACACCACGGCGCTCGGACGCAAGGGGCGTTCGCGCGTGCGGAACGAGGGGCTCGGCTTCGTGTTCCAATTCCACTACCTGCTACCCGAGTTCACCGTGTGGGAGAACCTCACGATGCCCGCGCAGATCGCAGGGCGCACCCTGAGCGCCGATGAACGCAGCCGTGCGCTCGAGACGCTCGCACTGCTCGGCCTGGAAGGGCTCGAGAAGAAGAACGCCAACCAGCTCTCGGGGGGTCAGAAGCAGCGAGTGGCTATCGGGCGGGCGCTCATGAACCGGCCGAAGCTCATCCTTGCCGACGAACCCACTGGCAACCTCGACACCAAGAACACCGCGACCGTCTACGAGCTCTTCCGGACCATCAACGCCGAGCTGGGTACGACGTTCCTGATCGTCACGCACGACAGGGCCGTGGCGCAGCAGACGGACCGTATCCTCGAGGTGCGCGACGGCGAGCTGGTGCAGGACGTGCGCAACGATTACGCGGGGTAGACACCCACAGCAAGGACCTGCCCATCCACGACGCCATCGCGCATGTGCACGGTTCGATCGCACGCGGCAGCGACTTCCGGATTATGGGTCACGATGATGAACGTGGTCCCCTTCTCCCGGTTCACGCGGCGCAGCAGAGTGACGATCTCATCCGAGGTCGCCGTGTCGAGGTCGCCGGTGGGCTCGTCGCCCATGACGATCGACGGGTCGTTGACCAGAGCTCGAGCGATCGCCACCCGCTGCTGCTGGCCTCCCGAGAGCTCGCTCGGCAGGTGGCGCATCCGGTCGCCAAGGCCTACCGACTCGAGCAGCGTATGCGCGACGATCGAGGCGCTCCTTCTCGACGCCCCCGCGTACTCGGCGGCAAGTGCTACGTTCTCCAGCGCCGACATCGTCGGCACGAGATTGAACCCCTGGAAGATGAAACCCACCTCGCGGCCGCGCAACCGGGCAAGATCGCGCCCTCGCAATCCATCGACACGCCTGCCCGAGAGCCAGACCTCGCCCGTGTCGGGTGCATCAAGACATCCGGCGATGTGCATAAGCGTGGACTTGCCCGAACCCGACGGTCCCATTATCGCGACCATCTCGCCCGGCGCGACCTCAAGCGAGGCACCGCGCAGTGCATCCACGTAGTTCTGCTTGCCGAGACGGTAGCGCTTCGTCACCTCGTCGACCCGTACGATCGGCTCCATGCTGCCACTCCCCTCTTCCAGAGCGCCCCGAGACGCCCGTCCGTATCGATCGGTCCCACCCATGATCTTCACGCGGTCATTCGTACCGCAGCGCCTGCACCGGGTTGAGCCGTGCCGCATGCCTTGCGGGATAGAGTCCCGAGGCCACTCCCAGCACGATCGCGAAGGTGACCGAGCCGAGCGCAAGCCGCGGTGTGAGCAAGAACAGTTCGGTGGCGCTCTGTGCCCCAGCCTGATTGCCGGCGATGCCCACCAGAGCGCCCAGGGCCAGCCCCAGCAGACCTCCGATCACGCCCATCACCGCAGACTCGGCGATGAACTGCCGCATGATCGCGCCGTCGGTAGCGCCTATCGCCTTGCGCACGCCGATCTCCCGGGTACGCTCGGCCACCGACATCGTCATCGTGTTGATCACGGAGAGTCCACCGACCAGGAGCGATACGACCGCTATCGCATAGATGATCTGGTTGAAGATCTTGAGCGGCTCCTTGACCGAGGTCTCGAAACCGGCAGGGCCCATGACCGAGACATCATCGACTTCCTGCCCGATGACAGTGGCCATCTCGTCCGGGTCCTCGCCCTCTTCGAGGTAGACCGCGATCGAGGTGATCAACGTGTCCTTCTCTACGGTGTCGCGCACCGCCGCGGGAAGGTCGGCCACCAGGATCTCCTGCGCATCGGCCAGCGGGATCTGCACCGCCATATCGGGCGCTGTGAGTGTCTTGCCGAGGATGCCTATCACCTCGAACTCCCGCCCGCGCACCTCGACCGTGCCACCTACCTCCGCATCGAGCTTGGACACGAGGTCTGCACCGATCACTGCGACGCCGCGGTCGTCGGGCTCCAGCGCTCGACCGTCGACCACATCCGAATCGAACGTCTCGTAGCCCAGTTCGCGGAAGTCGCTTGCCTGGATGTTGGCGACCACACCCATACTGACCGCGGAAGGCTCAGGGTCGAGAAGCATCATCACGGATCCCGCCGCGCGGGCCACCCCATCGACCCGCTCGATCTCATCGATGAGGCTGGTGGTGATGGGCTCGGTGGAGAAGCCCCCGATGCCGCTCGTGCCGCTCACGATGACCTTGTCGGCGTAGTAGTCGGAGCCGCCATCGACGAGCAGACTGAGCTTCTCGGCTATCGATCCCATCACCACGAGGGCGAGCACACCGATCGTGATGCCAAAGATCGTCAGCAATGCGCGCATCTTCCTTCTGAAGACAGACCGCAGGACTCTCATCAGTACTCCTCGGGACGGCTATCTAACTTAACAACGTTTACTGACAGGCGTTAAGTTAAAGTGCTACTCATGACTTGTCAAGTGTTTGCCAGTTGCTTGTGCTTGACGCTTTCTCAGAACACTGTTAACTTTACGATACCCGGTAAGGAAGGAGCAGCCATGGCAGCCCGTCCGGCGAACCCGCGCATGGCAGCGGACATCATCGAGGCCGCAGCCACTCTCGTCGAGGAGTTCGGTCCCGAGGGCATCACGATGCGCATGGTAGCCGAACGCATCGGGTACAGCGCTACGACGATCTACCTGTACTTCAAGAACAAGGAGCAGTTGCTCGACGAGACGGTGAACCGCGCCTACGACTGGTTCGCCGAGGCCCTTGAGCGCGCTCAGACGGGAACGACCGCGCCGGAACGCATCCGCCAGGGCGCCCATGCGTATGTGGCATGGGGGCTCGCCAACCCGGGCATGTACCGCCTCATGTTCGAGTGGGGCTACCTGGGGGACATCTCGGAGGACGCCATCTTCGCGCGACGGGCAGGTTGGCGCCGCACTCGTAACGTCCTGGAGCGCGGGGTTGAAGACGGTGCATACCGTCCCGACCTCGACAGCGCGCTGGCCGCCGACACGATCTGGGTGGGCGTACACGGTCTCACGTCACTCGCCATCTCGGGCCGGATGTTCGGCAACCCCGGAGTGGCGGATCCGGCCGTGGTCAACGCGCGCAGCCATCAGCTGGCCGACGCTCTTGCGGACAGCTGGGAGTCGGCCTGGCGACCAGGGCTCGGCGCGAGCTAGATCTCGAGCCCGAGCTGCTCCTCGCCCGGTTCCACCGGGTCGACGAGTCCCGGACCGAGGATCTCAGCCATCTCGCGTGCGTTGGTCGGCGCGTAATCGTACTTGCAGTTGTTGAACATGACGTACGTGACGTCGGTCTCTGACGCCAGCTGTCGAACGCGCGGGGCCCACTCATCGAGCTCCTCGGTGGTATAGCGGTAGTCGAACCGGTCGGCGGCAGAGACGTTACGCGCGAAGTAGGTCTCCCGGTTCCGGCCGTGCAGCCGGATGTACCCCACGGCCGAGGTCGCCGCCACGAGCGGCGGCATCGTCGTATGCGTGGGGAACTGCGGTGCGTCCACGCCGACGTAGGTGATGTCTCGCTCGGAAAGGAACGCGAGCGTCTCCCTTGCGCGTTGCTCCGAGACCCACGACGGGTGCCTGAACTCCACCAGCATACGTCGCTTGCCGAGCCGGCCTCGTGCGTAGTCGATGTACGCCAGATTGTCCTCGAAGAGTGCGTCGTCGAGCGCCGTGAAGAACGGTGGGAACTGCATCAGCACACCACCAAGCTTCCCGACGGCCTCGAGGGGCTCGATGGACTCGCAGAACAGGTCGAACGCAAGATCCACCATCTCCTGGGACGGGCGCTTCACGCGCCCACGCTCGACCTCGTGCGGGTATTCGCGCAGCTCCGGATGGAGGGTGCGCTCATCGACCGCGTGCTGGGTCATCATGCCGAAGGCCTTCACGTGGAAGACGAACCAGGGCGGCGTCCGCTTGGCCCAGTTCTCGACCACCCGGCGATCGGGGATCGCGTAGAAGGGCGCGTCCGCCTCTACCGTATCGAAGCGCGCGGCATAGTAGCGGAGGCGATCCGCCGGCGTGCCGACCTGAGGCGGATACCACGCCTCGATCATCGTCCTATCTGCCCACGAGCAGGTGCCGACGTGCACCCGTCCCATGGCTCCCGCCTTTCGCCTACCGCAGCGACAGGTACTCAGCCAGCGCCGCAGCCTCGTCGTCAGTGAGATCCGCACCTCGAGTGATCATGTCGTCGATCACGGCCGCCCAGCCGACGGCATCGTACTGCTGTGCCAGCACCTGATCGATCGAATGGCAACTGCCACACTTGGCATTGAGGATGGCCTCGCCATCGAGGCCGGTGGCTTCGCCGGGCGTGGGCTCCGGCTCGGGAGTCACCGCAGGCTCGGATGAGCACCCGACCGCGAAGAGCATGAGCGCCGCTACGAGCAGCGCGAGAGCGGTCTTCTTCAGCATCGAACATCCCTTCCGTCGGCTATCGGTCAGCGGTGCTGCAGCTGAGGCCGCGACAACGTGTAGATACCCCCCACACCATTCCCGGACACGCGCGCACGGTCCGCTTCCAGCAGCGGCGTGTAGTCGCGCACATAGTCCTCGAACGTCAACGGCTCAGGCGGCGCATGATACTTCCAGTCGAACGTCTCGACGACGAGGTCCTGGAAGTTGGCGCGTACGAACCGCTCGGTCAGCCCGTAGTCGAGCAACGGATCGAACGCGGACATGCCGAAGAAACAAGGCTGCACATACGGCCCCGCAAGATCCTCTTCCGTTACCGTGAGTATCTCGCGCACCTGTGACACGAGGACGTCGAGCGTCGATGACGAGAAGCCTGTCAGCCGCTCCCGGATGTCGGTCGGCGACTCGAAGCCGCCGACCTCCTGCATGAACCATGCGATGGCCTTCACCACGGACTCGCTTCCCAGCAGACGCGCGACCGCGTTGCGTGGGACGCTGTAGCCGAGCGCGGAGATCATCGCCGACACGAGCGCCCGGTCCAGCGGTGGACGGGTCAGCGCGCGGTTGCTCACGCACGGCGACAGCAGCCCCACCTTGCTGACGCGGCCCCCCAACCCCTGCAACGCACGCAGGGTGAGGATGCCGCCGAACGAGAAGCCGAGGAGCGCGAAGTCCTCGATCCCCAGGTGGTCCGCGAGCTCACCGATGACACCGGAAAGCCGCACGCTCGAGAAGCCCTCTTCGAGCGGGGTGCTCCCTCCGTGTCCGGGCATCTCGAAGAAGTATGCACGGTAGTGTTGCCCGACGAACTGGATCATGGGCGTCCAGTCCTCGATCAGGCTGATCGTGGCCGGGACGATGATAAGAGGCGGACCGTCGCCGCATGCCGCATAGCGCAGCGATGTCGATGCGAGGGCAGCCTGATGGATCGTGACGGGGGGCGATGCTGGCACTGGCGTAGGGCTCCTCGCAGACGGTGGCAGAGCGGTTGAGGGTATCATGTCCCCAACACGGCCGTGTAACAAGGAGCCAGTATCACTTCCCACACCGAATCCATACGCGAGGCGGTCGTCGCCGAAGCGCACACCGCCCTCGATGCCCTCACGGCCCCGCTCGAGGGAGGCCTCGAGGTGGAGAGCAGCCCGCCAGCATTCCTCGCATCGATCTTCCTGGTCCGCTCGGCCCGCAACCTCGCCGCGGTGCTCGTGCTCTGCGAGGCGGGCTGGGCGCCGGAAGCGCAGACGTTACTGCGTGCGATGGTCGAGGACATGGTGACGCTCGCCTATATCTCGACCGATCCCGACAAGCTTGCGGCAGCGTGGCTGGGTTTTGAGAACCGACGTCTTCCCGATCGCGAGGAGCTCTTCGCCGCCCTCACGGGAGCCGAACCCCCGGATCGCGCCGACCGGCCCCGCTACGAGCGCTGGACCAAGCTCGGCTTCAACGGCATGGCCGAGCGTGCCGATACCGTGGTCCCGGGACTGACCGAGTACCTCGGCTACGTCTATCCGATCCTCTCCGACAGGGCTCACGGCAACACATCGGCAAGCGGGATGTACCTGCGAATGCACCCCGACGGCTCGCTCGAGCCGCTGTACCTGCCCTCGGACACCCAGCTGGCGATCACGCTCTGTAACGCGGTCACCGCCGCATACACGACCGCAGAGCGTGCGAACGCGCTGGGCGTGACCGTGGATCTCCCGCCCATCGAGAGCGCAGAGCAGCGGATCTACGAAGCCTGCGGCTTGCCATCCATGCCGCAGGCTCACGAGTCCTGAGCAGCGCCCGGTCGGAGTGACGGGTGACCTCACTCTGTAGTACGCTACGTGCCGATGGGGCACACTATCTTGCGATATGCCCGTCCGACCCGCCGGCTGTGCGGTACCGCCACCGGTCAGGTGCCTTTCTCACCTCTCTGGCAGCCCGCGCGCCTCGTTCCGAGGATCCGCCGGCACGCCACACCCACACTCCAGCAACCCATGGCCTGTCGCTCCTCGGTGCAGATCCGGCACATCAAACGCATCTTCAGGGCACACCAGTACGTGAACCTGTAGCCTGGAATCGACACGCCGAACAGCTCGGCGAGCGGTATCATCTTCTGATCCGCACAAGTGCCGCAGCGTCGGCCTGAACGAGGGGGACCCCATCATGGCTGGACACGGAGGCTCGAAGACAGCGGTCATCGCGGCGGTCATCGGCAATCTCATCATCGCCATCATCAAGTTCATCGCCGCAGCGATCACCGGCTCCTCGGCGATGATCTCCGAAGGCATCCACTCGCTCGTAGACACCGGTAACGGTGGATTGCTGCTCCACGGCATGAGCCGGGCGAAGATCCCGGCCGATGAGGGGCACCCGTTCGGGCATGGCAAAGCACTCTACTTCTGGACGCTCGTCGTCTCCGTGTCGATCTTCGGCATCGGTGGCGGCATGTCGCTCTACGAGGGCATCTCGCACATCCGGCACGTAGCGCCGGGGGCCGAACTCTCCGATCCGACCGTCAACTACATCGTGCTGGCGATCGCGATGGTGGTGGAAGGTTGGTCGTTCAGCGTGGCCCTACGCGAGTTCATCAAGGCCAAGGGTACGCAGAAGAGTTGGGCGTACATCCGCGGCGCCAAGGATCCCAGCACGTTCACGATCGTGCTCGAGGATAGCGCGGCAATGGCCGGTTTGGTCTTCGCGTTCCTCGGCGTCTTCTTCGGTCACATGCTCGGGAACCCGTACCTGGACGGTGCCGCTTCGATCATCATCGGAGTCATCCTCATGAGCGTTGCGTTCGTGCTGGCATGGGAGACGAAGGGCCTGCTGCTCGGCGAGGGTGTGGACGCGAAGACGCTCGCCGACATGCGCGCCCGCATCATGGCCGACCCCGCAGTAAGCGGCGTGGGCGACATCCTGACCATGTACATGGGTCCCTACGAATTGCTGGTCAACCTGGGCGTGCGCTTTGCGCCGGGAACATCCATCGAGGAGACCCACGAGGCCATCCAACGGATCGAGGCAGAACTCTCGGCCGCGTATCCCCAGTGCACACGCATCTACATCGAAGCGGAGTCGCTGAAGCAGGGCGTGGACGGCAACGGCGTATCGGCATAGCTGCAACGACACAGCCGCGCCCTACGCGAAGTAGCTCTGGCCTTCCTCGGTCACCGGCTCGCGGGCCAGTCTGGTCTGCTCGCTGCGCACGACACCGGCGGCGTTCTCAAGTGCTGAGGCGCGGCCCGTCCGGTGGCGACGCAGCCGGTCTCCGATACTGACAAGTCGCTGGACCGCACGAAGATCGAGCTTGCTGAAGCGGAACGTCTCCCACTCATCGCGCGCGGTCGTCGCCCACAACTCACCGGTGATCCACCGAAGCGTGTCATGGTCGTCCGTCGTGAGGTAGTGCCAGTCCGCGCCCAGCGCGTACCGTGTCCGCTCGATAGCGCGGTCTACCGCGCGCTGCCTGTTGACCTCATAGAGCCGGATGCCGAGGCTCTCATCCTGTCTCACGTCATGCATCATCGATTGGGCACCATCCTTTGGGGTGGCTTTGGATGATGTCTTATTCATCACTGTGGATGCCAATCCTGCCTGTATGAGTATCCCCGAAGGTATCTGAGCGCACCTGAGCGTCGTCTGCAGCGTCTACCATGAAACGCGCGACCACCGCTTCCGCCTCCCGGCGCAGGGCACTGACTTCCGGGTCGAGATCGAGCGCGTGGTGAAGGTGGTCTGTGAGCACGTGACCTCCCTCAAGGCTCATCCAGCGCAACCGGCGAGCAAGGCGCTCCCAGGGGTTGCCCCGGTTGCGCGCCCAGACCCATACCAACAGCGCTGCCGGGATGAGGAACGCAAGTGCGCCGACCCAGGTGTGCCGCGGGATCAGCACCACCCCCGCGACCGCGAAGGCGACGCCGGTGACGGGCCAGATGAGCGGCGTGGGTTGGTTCATCACGAGGAACATGAGCTTGGGTACCTCGATCACGTCCCCAGCCGCACGCGTGCCGATCTCATCCCGGCGTATGCGAATGTAGACCGCAAGCGTCCCGCGTCGGCGTCTCATGTCCCAGAGTGTCAGGAGTACCAGGGTGGCGATCAAGACTCCCGCGGCCCAGCGCATCAGCGGCGGACGGTCCATCAACTCCGCGACAGCACCGGCCCCTACAGCCAGCGTGGCGACGAGATAGAGCGGCGGCAGTGAGGCCGGACCCTCTCTCAGGCGTGCGTCGGCGACATGGTCGACGTCGCTCGAGAGTAGGTAGCCCACGCCTACGGGGTCGAACGCGGAAGCGGTGATGACGAGGAGCACGAGCATCACGATGCCGAGTAGGAAGTACATGCGGGCAGCTCCTTGCAGGCGGTCTCAGACGCCAACGTCCATGTTGCGGAGTACGGTACAGCGATGCGGTTCCCTGCATATCCGTGGCACCGGTTCGGTTACACTGGTGGCATCGGTGTCGAGGGATAGGGCGATCTGGCGATGTGGAAGAAGCTCAAGTCGTGGTTCATGTCCGCGACCAAGCCGCAACGGTTCATGTGGCTCGGCATGCTCATCGTCGCGTTCTTCGCGCTCGTGCTCGGCAGCACGACCGCCACGTCGAGCAATTGGTTCTGCACCGAGCCCTGCCACAACGTGCACTATGACAACACCCTCACGTTCAACGCGGGCTCCCACATCATGATCTCGTGTGCCGCGTGCCATGAACCGTTCGAGGGCGGGCTCGTCGCCCTGACGCTCGCGAAGATCGAGGTGGCCCCGGACCTGATCCCGACCATCCTCGGCACGTACCCGATGCCCCTCAACGAGAACCACTCCGTGGCGCTCGAGATGGACGACAAGTTCTGCACGCAGTGCCATAACCTGGACACGCGCGTGGTCAACGCCTCGTACGGCATCATCATCGACCACACCGCACACACGGACCGGGGCATCACCTGCGCGTCCTGTCACAACCGTGTCGCTCACCCCGAGGAGGGGATCGAGTACACGCAAGAGGGCAATCGGCATCACGAGGACTGGATGACGATGGATGCCTGCTACCGGTGCCATGGGCTCGAGGAGGGGGCACAGGCTCCCGGCGAGTGCGAGGCGTGCCATACCGAGAAGTTCGACCTCGTCCCCATGAGCCACGACGCGGCTGGCTGGTACGAGGAGTTCGGCGAGAGCGGCGGGCATGCGGCCGCATACACGGAGGAAGCGTCGCGCGTGGTCCAAGCCGAGACATGGGTGGCGGGGCTTGATGAAGTGCACCACAGCGCCGCCCCCGAGGACCTCGGCTACGAGCAGACGGTGAACACCTGCTACACGTGTCACGAGAAGCAGTACTGCACCGACTGCCACGGCGGGATAGAGATGCCACACCCGGAGAGCTTCGCCGGAGCGCATGGCGAACTCGGTCTCACCAACCCCGAGGGATGCGCCAAGTGCCATGCGCGTAGCGAGGACGAGGCCGCCAGCAACGAGTTCTGCAACGCGTGCCATCACCCTACGAGCACAGCGGGTACCCCGTGGGTCGACGAGCACTTCCGGGCGGTGGCCAGCACGGGCGCCAGCGCCTGCTTTGACTGCCACAACCCGACCTACTGCGCCGCATGTCATGTGAGCGGGCCGGAGGCGGCTGCGGAGTACATGCGCGGGCAGGCCCAGTAGCAGACAAGCTCACGGCCCGGTGACTCAGCCCGACATCAAGAGACCCCCGTGGAATCACGGGGGTCTCTATCGTTTGTGGTGGGCGATCTTCGACGAGCCTCGAACTCAGGCGGGTGACCGCTCGGCATCAATGGCTGGCTCGGCTAGAAGAGAGCAACCAGGTATGCGACGTATGCGATGGAGAGGAACACGCCGACGAAGCGACCGACCCTCCCCTTCCAGAGGAGCAAGGGCACCATCAGAAGCGAGGCGCCGACCATCACCCACACGTCGATCGATGCGATCTGCTCCGCGACGCCAACCGGTCTGATAAGCGCGGTGATGCCCAGTATCCCGAGGATGTTGAAGATGTTGCTGCCCACAACGTTACCCACCGCTACGTCAGGATGCCGGCGAAGTGCCGCGATGATACTCGTTGCCAGCTCCGGAAGCGACGTGCCCACCGCAACGAGACTGAGGCCGATCACGGCCTCGGGAACACCGAATGTGCGCGCGATCTCGGATGCTCCGGACATGAGTGACTGTGATCCGATGACCAGCGCGACGAGCCCGATGAGCAGATAGACGATCCCTGACATGGCAGGACCCGTGACTCTGATCTCCGCGGACTCGTGCTCGTGCAGGGATGCCGATGGCAAGGAGGGCCGACGCACCTCCGACCGGTAGGAGAACACGACATAGAGTGCGAGGCCGACAAGCAGTAGCACGCCAGGTGCTCGCCCGATCTCGCCAGTCATCGCCACCAGGGCCAATGCTAGGGCTGACGCCACCATCGCCGCCGTGTCGCGCCGCAACGCACGCGGGTCGACCAGCATCGGGCTGATCACGGCAGCTATACCCAGTACGCCGAGAATGTTGAAGATGTTGCTGCCCACAACGTTGCCGACAGCGATGTCCGAATGACCTTCGAGTGCTGCCCCAAGGCTGACGACGAGTTCAGGTGCCGACGTGCACCAGGCGACCACCGTCATGCCTATCAGGAGGGGCGAGAGCCCGAGGCGCCGAGAGACCTGAACCGCGCCACGAACCAGGAACTCACCACCACCGAACAACAGGACGAAACCAGCGACAGCTGAAAGATACATGGACACGAGGCGCGCTCCTTTCGACACCATGACCACTTTGTACCCGACTGCAGGAGGCAGTCGGATCGGGCGTCGAAGGTCTTGCCACAGGAGACACGCGTCCGGGACCGAGAGGTCCGAGATGACGAACGCGCTACACGGCGAAGGCCGTGTCGGCTACTCCCCATCGAAGGTGAGGACGATAACGCGGGGACCAGTGGCATGCAACCGGTATGCGGATCATGACTCCGTGCCGTTACGAATGTCGGTTGTGCGCCAGGCGTGGGGGAGCCAGCGCCACCCATGCTTGGGACGATCCGCACCCACGTCGATGAACACTTGAACCGGCCCCAATCGAGACCGGTTCAAGGCTGAAACGCTGGTGGGCGATGAGGGATTTGAACCCCCGACTTCCTCCTTGTAAGGGAGGCACTCTCCCGCTGAGTTAATCGCCCTGATTCGTTGCGAGCGTCATTGTACCAGGACAGTGCCCCCACCTAGGTATGTCGTGCACCACTTGAGGGCTCGTGTCACCGCGTCCCTGGTCGTCCGGGGTACCGTAGCGATGCCGCCAGTATACTCGTGGCGTCTCAGAACAGGCCGGTGATACGCCTGACTGCGTCCTCGGCCTCAAGTGATACCGCTCCAGTGCCACCGAAGATGTTGACCCTGTCGATGTCGTCGGCGTTGGCGGACAGGCGCGTCTCCGCCTCCGGGCTCAGCAAGGTCGGCCGCGTGAGGAGCAGCACGCTGTTGTGAGCCCCGAGCATCGCCCCGCCGGAGAGTGCGTCGGGGAAGTCCGCCCCCGTGGCCACTCCCACGCCGTCCCACGTCATACCGGCCTCGACGCCCACTTCGGCGATCCTGGCGGCGGTCTCGTAGCGGTCGGCTCCGCCGGCTCGCACCACATTGGCGGCACCCAATCGCCGCTGCAGCGCGATCTCGACCTGCGCAGACACAGCACCCGTGCCCCCCAGGATCGTCACGCGCCGGGTCGCCGCAGGCACGTACACCTCGCCAGTGGGGCGCACCAGCAGTATCGGCCGACCGAGCGCAGCGGCGAGCGCCGACCCACCGGTGGCGTCGGGGAAGTTCGTACCGGTGGCCACCAGTGCGTCGCCCGTGTAGGCCGCGCCGAGGATCCTGATCGTCTCATCCGCGACCAGTCTGCCGGTCGCGTAGCGGTCGGCGCCACCGAGACGCTCCACCACAAGACCCATATCCCACAGCGCGCTCTGCACGGTATTGGAGACCGCGCCGGTGCCACCCAGGATGTAGACGCGGGCCACCCCCAGCCGCGTGAGCTCGTCGCGGACGGCCGCGGGGAGTCCGTCGGGCCGTGTGAGTAACAGCGGTCCGCGCACAGCGCCCGCAAGCGCGGTCCCGCCCAGCGCATCCGGCCAGTTGGCGCCCGTGGCGAGGACAGCGATGGGCGCCGTATCGAAATCACGCGAAGCTTCAAGCGCTGTTTCGTATCGGTCGGCGCCAGCGACACGCACCAGCTCGCGTTCTGGGTCATCACCGGGGATGATCGGGATGATGGGGATGGTGGGGACATCGGATGGACGGACGGTCACCTGGACGGTGACGGCCCCGGCTGCGGTGGCGGCGGAACTCTCCTCGGACTCGGCAAGCGGCACCGTGAGGGCGCTCTGGACGGCGGTGACATCCGGGAAGCGGAGCGCGGTCGCGACAGCCAAACCGAGCGGCACCGGATCCGAGACCGCGATCCACGATCCGCGCTGTGGGAGTGCGCCGAGCGCAGACGGCACCACGAGACCGACGATCACCGCGACCGCCAGCCATAGTGAGAAGCGCGTGCTGCGGACGAACCGGGCCACTCAACAGCTCCCATCGGCAGATCCGGCCTGCCGCGTCTCACTCGACGACGACCGCACCGACACTCTGGCGGCGCGACGCGTTTGCGGAACGCAACGGCAGGACATGCGCGTGATGCACATGCCATCAGGTGGATTCATCGGCACGAATGGACTGCGCGTTGAGCGTTTGCGCACGTGGGCACTGCACGCGAGCGCTGGCGCACTACTGCAGCGCCTGCACCACCGCGTCCCTGATCGTCTGCGGGACCGCTCCCGTGCCGCCGAGGAAGCGCACCTCGGTGATCGACGCCTTCTGGGCAGTGAGCTCCGTGCGGACCTCGGTATTGAGCCCGGTGGGAGCCGAAAGCAGCATGACCGAGCGGTCCGCCCCCTGAAGGGCGCCGCCCGCGAGCGCATCGGGGAAGTTCGCGCCGGTGGCGATGGCGACATGGTCCCAGGCAAGGCCTGCCGAGGCCACCCCGTAGCGGGCGACGGCGAGCGCGGTCGTGTAGCGGTCACCGCCCGCCAGACGGTCGACCTTGGCATCGGTGAAGGCGGCGTTGAGCTTGGTCTCGAAGGTCGCCGGTACCACGCCGGTCCCGCCGAGGGCGAGGGCGCGGGTGACGCCGTCGGCCTTCATGGCGGCCACGAGCGCGTCGTGTGTGGTCGTCTCGGGGGCGAGCAGGTAGATCGGCCAGCCCTTGGCCCCGGCGAGCGGAGAGGCGCCGAGCGCGTCAGGGAACGATGCGCCAGTCGCGACGAACGCGGTGCCGTCGAAGGCGACAC
Organism: Coriobacteriia bacterium; assembly: GCA_016933785.1. GTDB lineage: Bacteria > Actinomycetota > Coriobacteriia > Anaerosomatales > Anaerosomataceae > Anaerosoma. The sequence goes on from JAFGAG010000024.1 coordinate 38,610, forward strand.
CCATCACCTCGATGGTGCGCTCGGCGATCTTCTCGGCGGTGGAGTAGCGGGTGGCGCCCGCGATGCGCTCGGCCGTGACGCCCGGCAGGGCGTCGAGCGCGTCGAAGACGCCGGGGCTCACGGCCCCGTCACCGCCGAGCACGATCACCGTGGTGGCGTTCAGACGTGCGACCTCGGAGGCGACCGCATCGGGGAGCGAGGTGGGGTACGTGAGCAGGATCGGCGCGTCGAGCGCGCCGGCGAGCGCCGAGCCGCCGAGGGCGTCCGGGAATGCGAGCGCCGTGGCCACGACCACGTACTCTGAGCTCGAGAAGCCGAGCTCGGAGGCCTCGATCGCGGTCTCGATGCGGGTCGCGCCGGCGACCGTGACGAAGGTCCTGCCGGATATCGTGACGGTGGGATCGGGAGCGGATCCCGGGAGCGGCGTTGCATCGAAGATCACGGTAGGCGCGCCGAACTCAGTCTCTTCGCCGCTCAGTGCACAGAAGCTGGTGCGGTATTTCACGGTCGCCGGCGTGCGCGTTCCTTCGGCGTAGATGCCGCCCGATAACGTCACGTCGTACTGCTCACCCGCGCTGTAGCTGCCGACGAGGTCCGTAGATGCGGGACGGAAAATGAACGCGTTCCCGTCGGATCCGCGGTAGCTGAAGTCCGCGCTGAAGAACTCGCCTGACGGATCGGTGTCCGACGCGTCGAAGGTCCACGACTTCCCGTCGGACACGCGCGTGAGCTGGACCACATGACCGGAGGGGTCCCAATCGTAGCGGGCGGCGTTGAGCGTGATCGACCACGGGAGCGATTGATACGCGTGCTCGACCGGGAAGAGCCCTGCCGAGGGCCACGCGATGAACGAGTAGTCGACCGAGCCTTCAGGACGCGATCGGTCGAAGGCATACGTGGTCATGGTCTGGGAGTACGCGGTTCCCGCAGACCCCATCCCCGTGTAGAGCATCGGCGGGTTCAGCAACCAGCGCCGATGGCCGACACGTGCGACATTGGTCGGGTGACCGTCGTAGAGACAGGATTTCTGGAACGACTCGAGATCGAGGTATCCGTAGCCGATGTTGCTGCTGCCGACAGACGCGAGACCACGCTCGTAGAAGTCATCGGGCATGTCGGGAGGCTGCGCCGGCGTGTGGCTGAACTCCGTCTGAAGCAGCACCGCTCCGTACTGGCCGTCGAGATCGCGTGAGTCGAGCAGTGTCACGTCCGCGGGCAGCCCCGCCAGATAGCGCCCGAAGTTCAGCATCTTCAGGCCGTCTTGGCGGAAAGCGGTGGTGGTCGCTCCGGGCGTGTAGGGTGCACAGGTGCTCGGCACGGTGACATACGGGGTTCCCGTGTAGGTGGGCTCGAACTGCCTCCACGCCGCGCGGATCTCCGCCTCGGTGCGCGTGTAGGTGTCCACCACCCAAGTACTCGCGTTTGCAGCGGGAAGCATCCGCACGGGGGCGACGATACCCAGCGATGTGAGCGTGACCGCCGCCAGGACGACCCGCAGTGCGACCGAAGCCGCGGCTCGTTTCATCCGGATAGCCGCCAGCACAGACCGGCCCCTCTTCACTCGTGCGCCGCAGCGCCTCCTCGGACCTCGAAGAATCCGACTGCCACATCCAGGTATGTGTCGAACTCCCGTTCGAGATCGGGCGACAGCCCCATCTCCGGTTCGATGACAGCAGGCTCGATGCCAAGTAGCGTGATTGGCGGGATATCCAGGTCGAGCTCACGTGCGAGATCGAGCACCTTCATGAGGTCGCCCTCGTGCGTGGAGATCCCGTCGAGCGCCTTGTGCGTGACGACATCTTCAGCCGAGAAGAACCGGTACGCCCCCGGCTCGAGCCCCATGCGTGCCGAGTCTACCACCAGCACGACCTCCGTGTCGGCGTCGAAGTAGTGGAGTACGTCGAGCAGGTTGCCCGGCAGATCGATCGCACGGAAGCCGCGGTCGAGCCCCCGCTCGGCGATCGCCTCGGCGATGCGTAGGCCGATGGAGTCGTCCATCCCCATGTACGTGCCGATGCCAATCAGGTAGCGCATGCAGCCTCCGTGAGACGAAGCGCCCGTCCGCACCTCTCGCGCGGACGGGCGCCGGTTCGATAGCGCTTCAGCCTATCGGACGAACGAGACGTCCAGATAGTGGGTTGAGCAGGAGATGCAGGGATCGTATGCGCGCACGAGCATGGAAAGCTTCAGCGCCATGTCATCCTCGGATGCACCGGACTCCAAGAGCTGCGGCACGAGCTCCTCGAAGTCGGCCTGGATGTTCCCGTGGTTCTGGTTGGTGGGAATGATGCAGTTCGCGCGAACGCACAGCCCCTCGTCGTCGTACGTGTAGTCGTGATAGAGGATGCCGCGAGGCACCTCGACAGCGGAGATGCCACTCTCGAACCGCGTCGGCCGCACGAGGCCCTCCTCCACGATGCCGTCCTCGAGCAGCTCGTCGATGAGCCGGATGCTCTCGTAGGCCGCGTGCACGCACTCCACGACCTGCGCCACCGAGTTCATGTACGGGTTGGTGCAGATCGGCGCAAGGCCGAGCGACTCCGCCGCCTTCTTGGCCTCGGGGTGGAGCTGGTCGTAGTTGACGTTGAAGCGCGCGAGCGCACCGGCAGCATAGCTGCGCAGGCGGTTCTTGGTGTGCTTGGCCGTGGACTGCGCGAGCATGAACTCGTTGGTGATGCTCAGGTAGTCGGCGATGTCGTACCGGGCACGGTCACCGTTGCCGAGGACCGTCTCCACCGAGCCAGTGAAGAGTCCATACTGCCCGTCCTCGTGGACCGCCATGTACTCGGTGGGTCGATCGAACGCAGGCAGTCGGTCCGCGACGGACAGGATCGTTTCGACGGTCGCCTCGAGGTCAGGAACGGCTGCCACCAGCTTGGCGCGCAGCTCGGCCAGATCGCGCTCGGACGGCAGACTTGAGAAGCCGCCGGGCAGCACCGTGATGGGGTGCGTGGTACGCCCACCGATGATCGAACCCCACTCGTGCCCGAGACGCTTGAGCTTGAGCGCGCGCACGACCACCTCTCCGTGCGTCGGGATGAGGGGGAAGACCGACGGCGCGCCGAACAGGTCGGGCGCCACCAGCAGGTACACATGCAACACATGGCTGTCGAAGTTCTCGGCGTGCTTGAG
>JAFGAG010000025.1 GCA_016933785.1 Coriobacteriia bacterium
CTCCAAGGCGTCGCGGTCCGGTCCACCTCCGACGACCTCGAGCGTGGCGTCCAGCCCCGCACGAACCGCGTGCGCGAGTGCACGGATGAGGACGTCGTGGCCTTTGACCGGCACGAGCCGTCCGACCGTGACGAGCCTGAGTGGCCGGCCCGACCGGTCCGGTCGCTCCGTGAAGGCGAACCGGGCCACGTCGTACGTGTCGGGTATGACGACCACGCGCGCAGGGTCCGCACCGGCGAGCAACACCACGTCGCGGGCGAGAGCGGCACTGACGCAGACGATCGCGGCAGCTGCCGCGATCGACGCACGCACCTCGGCCTCCCAGCGCGGGCGAACGAGATTGGAGTAGAGATCGGAGCCGTGCACCGTGAGCACGACCGGGAGCCGAACCGGCGTGGCAAGGCGGCGCACTGCAGCGCCGCTCGGATAGATGTCATGTGCGTGCACGAAGGCTGCACCCGCCTCAGCGCTTTCCGCGAACGCACGACGTGACGCAAGGGCCATGGCAGGCGCGACTGCGGTGAACAGCAGTCTCGCGGGCAGGACCGGGTAGCGAGGCCGCGCTACCGGGATCTCGTCAAACGAGCCGTCACCGCGAACGTACGGCTTGCCCAGCATACGAGCAAGCCACGCAGGCGCCCACGGAACCGGAGCGACGATCCGCCAGTCGACGCGCGATGCGGTGGCCCGGACCTGCTCGGCGACGAACAGGCCCCGGAGCGGCTCGGCGGGGTTGGGGAACTGCTTGGCGAACGTGATGCCGACGAGTCGCTCGGTATCAGGCATCGGCGCCACAGCTCCTCAGTCCTTCCAGAACAGACTCACCATGAAGCCATGCAAGAACAGCACGATCGGGAATATCTGGAGGTTATAGTACGCGCCCGCCATCAGGTTGAAGAAGAGCATCGTGCCGCCGATGCCGAGGTTCAGCCAGGCCAGGTCAAGCGGCGTGAACAGACCAGATTCCAGCGGGGCGCTCCGCGCACGGACGAACGCTTCCCGCATGAGCGCGTAGAAGAACAGGAGGTACGCGAACAGTCCCAGCAGCCCGTAACGCTCCATGTACCGCAGGTACTCGTTGTCGGTGGGAGGACGATCCGCCACCGACTCGGTGCCCTTGGCGGTGCCCCAGCCGAGAATCGGGCGCTCCTCCCACCGATCAAACGCCACGCTCCAACGCAGCAGCCTCTCGTACATGCTCGAACTCGTGTCGGGCAGGTCACCGAACGCCTGTTCAAGGCCGATATCGAGGCGCGCCACCAGATCCAGGGACCGCGCACCTTCGATCTTTGGGAGGTTGCTACCAATCAGCTGGCCGGCACCCGCCAGGACCACCAGAGCGAGTGTCGCCTGCGCGACCGCCACACGTGCGTGGCGACGCGAAGGTCCTCGGGGTCGCTTGCGAACGAAGAGAACCATGAGCACCGGCAGGACGAGCATCAGGGCCAGAAGAGATGTGCGGCTGGCGGCAAGCATGAACGCCGTCATCACGAGTAGGAGCCACAGCCCGGTGAGGCGCAATCTACGGCTATCGGAAGCACCCTCGCGACGCTCGAAGAGCGCTTTGGCCAGCACGAGGAATCCGGCGATGATCATGATCGCAAGGAACAGCCCCGTGTAGTTGGGGCTCTCGAACGTCCCGACGATTCTGCCGATCGTCATGAGCTTGTAGATGTGGTGCCCTGAGGCGTAGTTGGGCGTGAGCCACTCGTTAACCGCAAGTGCGTTCATCGACTGCAGAAGGCCAATGAGCGATACGACCGACGACCCGACCACACCGATGCGCACAAGTCGGCCCAGGTCGCGCCGATCCCAGAGCATGGTGACGCCGACCCGATACACACACCAGTAGAGAAACACTTTGGGGAACTCGAAGAGGTCACGCACGCCGATCGAGCCCGGATCGAGTACCAGCACCGCGACAAAGGAGACGGCCATCGACACGCCGACGAGCACGAATGCCATATCGAGCACGTAGGGTCGGATCACGCGCTCGTAGGCGACCGGCAACAGGCACAGGAAGATCGCCGCCCACAGAACCAGATCCCCCGCCCTGAAGCCGATACCGGCCACCTCGATCTTGGGTGACAGCAGGTATGCGGCCGGCAGGATCAGCGCCAGCCACTTGTACTCGGGATATGCCTCGATGCGAGCCTCGGTCAGCGGGCGATCGATGTTCCTCACACGTCCTCCTGCATCAACCCGAACGAACCGTCACCGTGGGACGTGCGGCTTGTCACCCTGCACCACCAACACGACCACAGCCGCATGAGTATACATAGCATTCCGAATGGCCCGGCGCACCGTCACCACTCCGTTGCGCACTCAGGCGACATCAGCGCCACACGCCTTCCACGCCGTACACGAACCATTCGGCCACCTCGGACGGTATCGCCATCTCCCCACCGAGGATGTAGACATCGAGCACGTTGCGCGCGTTTGCGGTCACGAGCGTGCGCGTGCCCTCGGCACGCTCGAGTCCACTGAGAGTAGCAGGCGTCAGCAGGAGCGCGCCGCGCACGCGGGCGGCCAGCACCGCTCCTGTGACCGCGTCCGGGAATCGTTCGCCTGACGCGACCACGAAACGCTCGAGGCCGATGTCGTGCACGAAGCCCTCCTCGGCCACCAGTGCGGCCGTCGCGTAACGGTCAACGCCACCGAGGCGACGAACCGACAAGCCCGTGGCCCCCATGAAGATCTCGACCTCCTCGCCCACCGCAGCAGTGCCGCCGACCATCGTCACTGGCACCGTCGGCGTCGTTGCAAGCGATGCCTGGGTGCTCACGGGCAGCGTCTCGGACTTACTGAGCAGGATCGGCGCGTTGATCGTGGCCGCGAGCGGGGACACAGCCAGCGCATCCGGGAAGGACACGCCGGAGGCAAGGAACACCTCGGGGGGGACACCCTCGCGCGCCCTGAGCTCAGCCGCGATGGCCGCCGACGTCGCATAGCGATCGGCACCGGCGATACGCCGCACCGTGACAAGTTTGGCCTCGACCTCCCCACCGACACGAAGCGCCCGTAACGCGTTGTAGACCGCGCGTGATACGGCGGCCTCGCCGCCGAGCACGACGATCTCCCGTGCACCGAGGCGAGCGATCTCCTCGGCGGTCTCGGCGCTCAGCACGTCGCGGTTGGTCAGCAGGATCGGCGCGCCCATCGAGTACGCGAGAGGGACGCCGCACAGCACGTCTGGAAAGTCACTGTCAACCGCAACGAACGCTACGGGGGTCCCGTTCGGGAACGCCTGCCGGGAGATCTCGACCGCGGTCAAACGGCGGTTCGCACCCGCGAGCCGTCGCACCTCCGCGGTGAACATCCGCTGCCTGAAGCGGCTTCCAAGATGCTCGTCGCCGAAGAGGAACACCTTGTGCACGAAGTTCACCGCATCGCTGTTCCACTCGGAGAAGAGCACGCGGGCCATGGGGTGACCGCCCAGGACCACCTGCGGGTTGTTGTAGCGACGGTGAAGCCCCTCCGAAGCGATGACGGACTCCACGAGGTCCCACTGCGACTCGCCCGTATCCAAACGCCACCGCTCGATATCGCCGCCCCGGTACGAAACGGGCACCGTCGCTGACGGATCTTGAGACTCACGCCCGACCGTCAGATACGCTTCGAGCCCACCGCCAGGCAGGACGTGCAGATCTCCCGCGTCGAAGTGGTCGTTGGTATGCGTGATGGTCGCGGTAACCCATGAGCTGCCTTCCGGGCGCGCGGACATCCAGGCCACAGGAAGCTCGGCATCGACATCGTCTTCGAGGTAGAGCAGCAAGGGTGTACCGTTGCCGGAGTCGCGCACGACCATCTGGTTGACCCGGTGAGTACCGGTCCCCGGTACGAGCGCGTACTCGTCCAGATCCTCCCTTGTCCACGGACGCGGCACGAAGACGGGCTCCGGCTCGGGCTCTGGCTCGTCAAGCGGATCGCGCGGGTCGTCCGGCTCGACGGGCTCGGGGGTGAGGGTGGTGACGACCGTGTCGCCGCCGAGACTGCGCCAGATACCCTCACCGTCACGCTGCAGGTAGTACAGACCCCGGCGCTCGGCGTAGGTGTAGGGCGCCGACCCCCAATCGCGGAACGTGGCGACCGCATGAATCAGGTCATCCGGTCCCGCGTTGAAGTTCACGTAGAATCCCTCGGTGGCGGGGATGCCGTCAAAGACGGTCTCAATCTCACTCCAGCCGGACTTCTCGCCGAGGTAGGTCGTGAAACCCCAGTCCTCCTTCGCCGACTCGGGCGTCGTGTACCCGCCACGGCGAAAGAAGAGCCTGAGCGCACCGTCCTCGGACATGACGGCTTGTGGGTACGTGGCGTCGAGAGGCTCGTCGGCCTCCCCCACGAGTACCTCCTGATGCTGCCAGCGGCCGATGAAATGGGGCCGCGTGGACCGGGCGTGGATCACGACACTGCCAGGACTACCCACCGGTACAGCCCCGCCGTGCGCGCCATAGAACACGTGGATGTAGCCATCGGGCGTGATCGCCAGCGATGGACCGCCATGGGAGTCCCACACCAGCGGGTTGTCGCCCACGCGGACTGCATCGGTCCAGCGATCGGCTGCATGCTCGTACGCAACGATGTACGGGTCGAGCCCGAAACCCTGGTATACCACGTAGGTGCTGTCCGTCTCGGCATCGTAGATCGCCGAAGGGTGGATCGCCATCGCCTCGTACGTCGCGGTACCGGAGGCGTCCTTGACGAAGAAGTCGGCCAGGAACGACGCGGATGCGACGGCAGGCGAGGCCAGCAGTACGACGAAAGCGAGCAGGAAGACGAGAGTCGCCCTGAGGCGATATGACGGCACTGGTGCTCCCTCCGGGAGTCTCGTGAAGTCCGGTCGAACAGCCCTTGGTCACCTGGGCAGTCGGGGGCCGCAACAGTATACGCGAACGCCATGCCGACGCGCGATGACGGTTCGGTCACACGAGTACGCGAGAGGTGCGCGCCGCCTGCGCGACAGTCATAATGGCACCCATGCTGAAATCCATCCTCAAGTCGGCGGGCGCTGACGCGGTCAAGTACTTCCCTGTGCGCTTCGTCCCAGCGCTCACCGCGCTTGTCACCGTGCCGATCTTCACACGTGCTGTCGGCGCTGCCGAGTACGGCGATTTCTACCTCATCACGACCGCGACCTCGGTTGCGGCTGCCGTGGCAACGGCCTGGATCACCGGGGCGGTGGTGCGGTTCTACTGGACCTACCACAAGCAGGAACGCCTGGACGACTTCGTCTCGACCACCCTGTGGGCCACCGCAGGCTCCATCTTCGGTGTCTCGGCGATCATCGGGATGGGCGCGTGGCTCTTGCGTGACGTGATACCGGCGGGCGTGCTCGCACTCGTGCCGGTCGGCCTCGGCTCTCTTGCCGTCAACTACTTCGTGCAGGTGGCCCTCCAGGTACTGCGAGCCGCCAACCGTTCGACATCATACGCAGTTCTTTCGGTGGCATCCACGCTCATAACCACGGCGTTCTCGATCTACTTCGTGGCATCCGGCGATCTCGGAGCATTCGGCATACTGCTGGGCGTTGTGGTCGGCAACCTCATAGTCCTGCCGTTCAGCCTGCGATCGATCGCGCGTGAGGGGAGCCTCGCCCCCACCCACGTCCGGCGCGATGTGCTTGCCGAGTTCATGCGGTTCGGTCTGCCGCTCGTGCCCGCGACCGTCTCCTCACTCCTGCTGGTGCTCTCGGACCGCTACATGCTCGGCATCCTGCGCGACTCTGCCGAGGTCGGTCTGTACTCGCTCACCTACGGACTCGGCGAGAAGATCATGCAGCTCATCACGCTGCCCCTCATCATCACGATGGTGCCGGTCATGACGCAGGCCTTCGAGCAGCAAGGTGCCGAGATGGCCCAGAAGGTCCAGACGCAGTTCACGCGGTACTTCGCGCTGGCGACCATCCCCATTCTCGGCGGACTGCTCGCCGCGGGCGAGGACTTCATGACCGTGTTCACGGGAACCGAGTACCACTCCGCGTATCCCATCCTGCCGGTGGTTGCAGGAATCGCCATGTGCTGGGCTCTCGTGCAGCTGGCCGGTAACGGCATCGCGCTCGCCAAGCGCTCGACCATCATCATGTCTAACACGCTGGCCGGGACCGCGTTCAATGTCGCCGGCAACGCGCTCTTCATCCCCCGGTACGGTTATACGGCTGCCGCCTGGACGACGCTCGGCGCGTACGGCGTCATCCTGCTTCTCACGTGGCTGCGCAGCAGAACGTATCTGGCCTGGCGCATACCCGCACCCGACGTCCTCAAGGCGCTGGTTGCCGGCGCCGCCCTCTGGACGGCCCTGCGCCTCGTGTTCGCCCATGCCCAACCATCCATCGCGCTTCTCTTAGCCGAGGCCGCACTCGGCCTCGCCACCTATGCGATCGTCCTGCTCGTACTGCGAGCGTTCCACCCCGATGAGATCGCACTTGTGAAATCCGTCACCAGCCGCGTGCTGCGCCGCAGCCGTGGTCATCGCATGTGATACGCTCTTGCTGCTCACGGTCGGTCCGACCGTGAGCAAGCGCTGTCTCAAGGAGGAGGGGCACGTGGCACGCGTCACCGTCATCGGAACCGGGTATGTCGGACTGGTCAGTGGTGTATGCCTGGCCAACTCAGGTCATGACGTCACCTGTGTCGACATCGACCCGGCAAAGGTCGCGCAACTCACAAGCGGTCGTTCGACGATCTACGAGCCGGGCATCGAGGAACTGCTCGTTGCCGGCCTCGCCAACGGCACGCTCAGGTTCACTACCCCCTCCGATGGGTGGGCGCCACTGATCGGCGATATCACGTTCGTCGCGGTGGGCACGCCGATGGCGGCCAACGGTGCTGCCGACCTGTCACAGGTCCGTGCCGTGGTGGCCGACCTCGCGGCGGCTGCAGACCGGCCGTTCATCCTCGTCATGAAGTCCACCGTCCCGCCCGGCACGGGTGCAACGGTCAAGAGCCGGAACCTCAGCGATGCCGCGGTGCCGATCGCCTACGTCTCGAACCCGGAGTTCCTGCGCGAGGGTCACGCCGTGGCCGACTGGTACCACACCGACCGCATCGTCCTCGGCTCGGACGATTCCTCGGCGCTCGCGGCCGTGTGCGAGCTGTACGCGGATATCGACGCCCCGATACTTGAAACAGACACGGCCAGCGCCGAGACGATCAAGTACGCGTCCAACGCCTTCCTGTCGACCAAGATCTCCTTCATCAATGAGATCGCCAATCTGTGCGACGCGATCGGTGCCGACATCGACTCGGTGTCCACCGGTATCGGCATGGACACGCGCATCGGTCCCGCCTTCCTCAAGGCGGGAATCGGGTACGGGGGCTCGTGCTTCCCCAAGGACACGCGAGCGCTCGACTTCATCGCCACGCTCAATGGCTACCAGTTCACATTGCTCAAATCGGTCATCGAAGTGAACAACCGTCAGCGCCTCCTGCCTGTGATCCACCTCGCGCGTGCGATTCCCGACCTTCACGAGCGAACCGTGGCGGTGCTCGGTCTGTCCTTCAAGCCCGACACTGACGACGTGCGGGAGGCACCGGCCGTGGACATCGTTCCCCTGCTTGCCGAGGGTGGCGCGAACGTGGTCGTCTACGATCCGATCGCTGCCCACATCCCGCTTGAGGACGCCACCCGTGTTGCGACCGTCTGGGAGGCGCTCGACGGCGCCTCGGCAGCAATAGTCACTACCGAGTGGCCGGAGTTCCGGGACCTCGATTGGGCCCGCGCCCGTTCGATGATGCATGATCCGGCACTCGTGTACGACGGACGCAACTGCCTCGACGGCGATACGCTGCGTGCGGCGGGCATCGAGTACATGGCGGTCGGCCGACAGGGCGCGCACCGCGCCAGCATCTAAGGCACGAGTAGTGCGGGTCCTCTACCTCCACCAGTTCTTCGCAACACGAGAGTCATCGCTCGGACTCATCCGTAGCTACGAGTTCTCGCGGCGCATGGTCGAGAACGGCCATGACGTCACGATGGTCACGAGCAGTTCGCGCCTTCCCGAGAGCTACGGACACCGCCTGTTCACCGACGGCGAGATCGACGGCATCCGTGTGCGCTCGGTTCGGGTCCGGTATGCGAACGTCATGGGGTTCGCACGACGTATCTGGTCGTTTCTCGCATTCACGGTCGGCGCCACATGGCTCTCCGTCAGCGCGGGCCGACACGACGTCGTGGTCGCCACATCCACGCCGTTGACGGTGGGGATCCCGGGGTGGATCGCTGCTGCGCTCTCCAACACCCCGTTCGTGTTCGAAGTGCGTGACCTGTGGCCCGAGGCTGCCATCCAGATGGGAGCCCTGACGCGCGGTGGGCTGCTCGCCCGCTTCGCCAAAGCTCTCGAGCGCTTCTTGTATCGACGCGCGGTCTCAGTGATCGCCCTGTCTCCCGGAATGGTCGCGGGCGTACTCGGCGAGGGTATCGATGCCGCACGCGTGCACATGATCCCGAACTGCTCGGATCTCGACCTCTTTCATCCCGGAGAGAAGGACCGCGAGCTGGTGGATCGCTTCCAACTCGACGGACTGTTCGTCGTGGGCTACGCGGGGGCCGTCGGACCGTCGAACGCCCTCGAGGCGCAGCTGCCCGAAGCGGCACGCATTCTGGAGGAGCGCGGCAGGAGCGACATCGTGTTCGTCGTCGCGGGTGAAGGTAAGAGCCTCCCCGAACTGGAGCGGCTGACCGCCGATCGCGCCAACGTGCGCCTCGTCGGTCTGCTGCCCAAGCGCGAAGTGCCCCGCTTGACCCGTACCGCCGACGTGCTGCTGACGCTGTTCGCCGGTGTGCCGATCTTGGCGACCAACTCGCCCAACAAGTTCTTCGATGCGCTCGCCTCAGGGCGTCCGGTCATCGTGAACCAACCGGGCTGGACACGGGATCTTGTCGAGGACAACGCGGCAGGCGTTGCAGTACCGGCGGGTGACGGCCGTGCTCTCGCCGACGCGATCCAGGCCCTCGCGGACGATCCCGAGCGCACCGCCCTGATGGGCCGAAATGCCCGGAGGCTCGCCGAGGATCAGTTCGATCGCGATGTTCAGGCCATCCGGTTCATGAGCGTGCTTGAGGACGCAGCGAGAGCGAGACGCTAGAGGGCACTACTGGCCGGTGTCGGCGGTGTTCCACGTCGTATAGTCCTTGCCGACGACCACCAGAATATCGCTCGTGAACGCATACATACCACGACTCTCGACTACGCGCGCCTTTGGCAGCGCCTCGGCCACCTGCACCGCCATGTCATGTCCGCTCTGGAACACCACGAGCGTCTCGTCGTAGACGAACTGGTTCGCGTTGCCCACCTCGCCCACAGCGTAGCCGGCCTGGCGAAGGATCTCGGCAGCAGCGGCAGCGCACCCCTCGATACCCGCCCCGTTGCGGACGCTGACCGATATCGTCGCTGGATCGATCACGGAATCCTCAGGGTCGGCTTCCTCATCGAACGAACGACCGTTCATCATGGCGTCGATCAGGAAGGCTTTGCGCTCCTCGTCGGTCCAGACGTACGGTGAACGCCACTCGCCAACCAGCGTCGCGGTCTCGATGTTGGCACTTCCGATATCGCGCAGAGCGCTGGCGAGATCGATCATGTCGCCCATGGACATATCGGTGGACATGTACTCGGCCATCTCGCGAACGATCGACGGTATCTTGAGCACGTTGCCGACCTTGGTCATCTGGTCGGCGAGCGCCTTGAAGAACACCTGCTGGTGGCGCATACGCGTGAAATCCGCGTCGGGGAAGTCACGACTACGCACGTAGGTGAGTGCGTGCTCCCCGTCGAGCAGCTGATACCCGGGCTTGATGTTCTTGGCGCGATAGCCGGGACTGTGACTCGCCGCCCGCCAGTCATCGATCTCGACATCGACGTCGATCCACACGCCGCCCACGGCATCGACAACCTTCTGGAACCCGGTCAGATCGACGCTCATGTAGTGGTGGATCGGGATGCCCAGGGTCTGACTGACCGTCTCAACCATGAGTGACGGCCCACCGTAGAAGTTGGCACCGTTGATCTTGCCTACCCCGTGACCGGGAATCTCGGCGCGCGTGTCGCGGGGGATCGAAAGAAGCCATACTTTCCCGGCCTCCACATCAACGCGTGCAACGATGATGGTGTCCGCGCGCGACTCCGACTCCCACGGTCTCATGTCGCTGCCGAGCAGCAGGACGTTGAACGGCTTGCGCTTCTCGCGCGCCTCCAGCACCTCACTCAAGCGCTCGTCGATACCCGGCTGCTGGTTCATCATCCTGCCGGCCGAGTGGAGTGTCGAGTAGACGTAGGTGGCGCCAGCGGCGATGACAGCGAGGACGAGAAGGCCTGCCGCTATCATCGCCCGCCTCATCGCACGCTTGCGTCGTTCTATGTGGACCCGCATGCGCGGTGAAGGCTCGACGACACGCGAGGCCCGCCGCGTTGCCCCCGGCGCAGGGGGATCAAGCCGCCGCTGCCGTGCGTTGTGTCTCGATCTGCGTGATTGAGAGGCCAAGCCCCGATCCTTTCCACACCGTCGCGCTGCCCGACCCGACTGACGTAGCCGGAGCCGGCACTCATCCGCCAGAGTCAACGGGAGGCGTCAGTATCGCATACGCTCGCAGTCACCCTCGGCTGGGCGCACTATCCGTAACAGTCCCGTTCTCTTGCAGACTGTGCGCCCGAGTTGGCCTGAGGTCACGCTCATGTTCTGTACCTGCGTGATCCACGGTCGCGTGATCGCATCACAGCCGCACCACGTGACCGTCACTGTAACCCGCAAGCGCGTTTCGCGTGTCGAAGACGAGTTGCGAATTCCGGACCACCATCTCGTAGTCAACCGCCCTGTGCGCCGTTATCACCAGAACGACATCCGCTGCTCGCACGCTCTCCTCAGTGAGCTCGACCTGCTCGACCGCGCCACCCCGCACCAGGAACTCCGGGACATACGGGTCGTGGTACACCAAGTCGGCGTCCTTCTCGAGCAGCAGCTCCGCCACCCGAATCGCCGGCGACTCCCGCATGTCGTCTATGTCGGGCTTGTATGCGACGCCAAGCATCAGCACGCGCGAACCGGCAAGCGGCTTGCGGTGATGGTTCATGGCGTCCATGAGCCGGGTGATGACGTAGTACGGCATATTCTGGTTGATGCGCCCCGAGAGGTCGATGAACTCGGTGCGAAAGTCGTACTCACGGGCCTTCCACGAAAGGTAGAACGGATCAACTGGGATACAATGCCCACCCAGTCCGGGCCCCGGATAGAAGGGCATGAAGCCGAACGGCTTGGTCTTGGCTGCCTCGATGACCTCCCAGATGTTGATGCCCATGCGCTCGCAAAGCATGAGCAACTCGTTGACGAGCGCGATGTTCACGCCTCGGAAGGTGTTCTCCAGAAGCTTCGTCATCTCGGCGACACGCGTGGAGGAGACCGGCACGACCGTGTCGATATACCGGCTGTACAGGGCGACCGCGTGTGTTGTGCACGCGGGCGTCACACCGCCCACGATCCGCGGGGTGTTGCGCGTCTGGTATACGGGGTTGCCGGGATCGACGCGCTCAGGCGAGAAGGCGATGAAGAGGTCCTCGCCGACCGTGAGACCGCTCTCCTCGAGAATCGGCTGAATGACCTCCTCGGTGGTGCCGGGATACGTGGTGGACTCGAGGGTGACGAGCATACCCGGACGAAGATGCGGCGTGATGCCCCGGGCAGCTGCGACCATGAACGAAACGTCGGGCTCCTTCATCTCGTTCAGCGGTGTTGGAACGCAGATTGCCACCGCATCTGCACCGGCTATGGCGGCAGAATCAGTTGTTGCACTGAGAGTTCCCGATGTCACGAGAGGGGCAAGGTCCGCGGCGGGTACGTCGGGGATGTAGCTCGTGCCCGCGTTGACGAGTCCGACCTTCTCATCAGAGATGTCGATGCCGATGACGCGATGTCCGGCCCGGGCCATCTCGACTGCAAGCGGCAGTCCCACGTAGCCCAGGCCAACGACGGCGAGGATGGCCTCTCCGCTCTCGATGCGTTCCTTGAGTCCCATGCCGTCACTCTCTTCCGTGCGCTCGTGATGAGGCTTCGCTGCCCCGTCGGAGGCGGCGAGTGCGTATCAGTCTACCGAATGCAGTTGCGTGGTGCGTGCGATGCGACGCTATCCGAGAGCGAACATGAGCGTGCCCGAACACACAAGCTGGCCGTCCACCGTGGCGCGCGCCTCGCCGAATCCGATCCTGGCCCGTGCCTTCGTGATCTCGATCTCCATCACGAGCGTGTCACCGGGGACGACCTGCCGCTTGAACCGCACGCCGTCGATACCCCCGAAGAACGCGATCCTGCCCTGGTTCTCAGGGAGCGACAGCAGCGCCACGGCTCCGACCTGTGCCATCGCCTCCACGATGAGCACGCCCGGCATCACCGGGTGGCCCGGGAAGTGGCCGGGGATCCAGAACGCATCCTCCGCGACATCAAGCTCGCCCGTGGCACGCATGCCCGGCTCGAGCTCGGTCACCCGATCCAGCAGGAGGAACGGGGCGCGGTGCGGGATGATACCCATGATTTCGTCTCTGCCGAGCATGCCGCTCACTCCCTCAGTCATCGATCACGCGGACATCGGCGCCGAGCGCACCAAGGCGTCCCGCGAAGTCCTCGTAGCCGCGCATGATGTGGTGGACCTCGGTCACGAGCGTCTCTCCCTCGGCCACCAGACCCGCGAGCACGAGCGCCGCGCCACCGCGCAGGTCGGGCGAGCGGACCGGCGCCCCTTCGAGCCGCGGCACGCCACGCACGAAGGCCCGGTGGCCCTCGATATCGATGTCCGCGCCCATGCGCTTGAGCTCGTCGGCGAACATGAAGCGGTTCTCGAACACGTTCTCGGTGATGAGACAGCCGCCCTCGGCGATGGACATGAGCGCCATGAACTGC
>JAFGAG010000002.1 GCA_016933785.1 Coriobacteriia bacterium
CGGGACGGTCGCCCGCTCTTCTCGGCCGACTTCCTGGTGTGGCTCGAGGAGTTCCACTTCACGGGCGATGTGATCGCGGTCCCCGAAGGAACCGTGGTGTTCCCCGGTGAGCCCCTGCTGCGAGTCACCGGGCCGATCGCCGAGGCGCAGCTTGTCGAGACGGCGCTGCTCAACCTGATGAACTTCGAGACGCTCGTTGCCACCAAGGCTGCGCGCGTCTATCTCGCAGCCGATGGCGACCCGGTGATCGAGTTCGGCCTCAGGCGGGCGCAGGGCCCCGACGGCGCGCTCTCGGCAAGCCGCGCGGCGTACGTGGGCGGCTGCGTGGCAACATCCGACGTGCTCGCGGGCGAGCGCTACGGGATCCCAGTGGGCGGCACGCATGCGCACAGCTGGGTGATGGCGTTCGACACCGAGCTCGATGCGTTCGTGGCCTACGCCGATGCGATGCCCAACAACGCAGTCCTGCTCATCGACACCTACGACACCCTGGAGGGTGTGCGGAACGCCATACGCGCGGGACAGCGCCTGCGCGAACGCGGGCAAGATCTCATCGGCGTACGTATCGACTCAGGGGACCTCGCCTGGCTCTCCGTGCGGGTGCGCCAGGTGCTCGACGAGGCCGGCTTCACCAGCACCAAGGTGTACGCGTCCAACGAGCTCGACGAGTACACGATCGAGAGTCTCAAGGACCAGGGCGCGGCGATCGACGTCTGGGGCGTGGGGACCAAACTCGTCACGGCATACGACCAGCCGGCACTCGGTGGCGTCTACAAGCTCTCGGCCATCAGGAGGCCGGGCGGCGAGTGGGAGCCGCGCGTGAAAGTGTCCGAGCAGGCGGCCAAGGTCACCACACCGGGCCTGCTGCGGGTCCGGCGTTACGCCGATGCTGAGGGTCTCTTCATCGGCGACATGATCTACGACGAGCTCGCCGCTCCGGTTGGCGACTGTGTGATGGTGGACCCGGCGGACGCCACGCGCCGTACGTCATACTGCGGTGCCAACGCGGCCGAGGAGCTGCTCGTGCCGGTGTTCGAGGAAGGCCGACTCGTCTACGACGTGCCGCCGCTTGCTGAGAGCCGGCAGCGGACGCTTGAGCAGCTGGCCCGACTCGACCCGAGCCACAGACGCTTCCTGAATCCGCACGTGTACAAGGTCGGTGTCGAACTCGGTCTGCACGAGCGCAAGATGGCGCTTATCCGCACGGCCCGGGGCGTCGACTGAGGAACGAGGAGGGCCCTTGATGCGCGCGCTGCTGCTAGTGGACATCCAGAACGACTTCATGCCGTTTGGCGCCCTGCCCGTGCCCAACGGGGATGCTGCCGTGGCCGTGGCCAACGCGCTCATGGCGCGGTTCCCACTCGTCGTAGCCACGCAGGACTGGCACCCGCCCCACCACGGCAGCTTCGCCTCGGCGCACCCCGGGCAGGCTCCCGGTGATGTGATCGAACTTGGCGGGGTCGCGCAGGTGCTCTGGCCCGACCACTGCGTGCAGGGCTTGCCCGGCGCGTCGCTGCACTCCTCACTCGACGTGGGCGGGATCGATCACGTCGTCCGCAAAGGGACCGACCCGGCCATCGACAGCTACAGCGCCTTCTACGACAACGGGCATCTGAAGGACACCGGCCTCTCGGCGTTCTTGAACAAGCGCGGTGTGGACGAGCTCGTCGTCGTGGGTCTCGCCACCGACTACTGCGTGAAGTTCACGGTCCTCGACGCTGCCGGTCTCGGCTTCGGCGTCACGGTCGTCGAGGACGGGTGCCGGGCGGTCGACCTGGCACCGGGTGACGGAGAGGCCGCCTTCGCCGAGATGCGCGCGGCAGGTGCGCGGGTGATCGGCATGGAGGCGCTGACGTGACAGGGGAGACAGGGTCGCCGATGAAGGTCGTCGCATTTTCGGGCAGTGCCCGCAAGGGCGGCAACACCGCGCTGCTGCTCCGCCGCGTACTCGACACGCTCGAGGCCGAGGGGATCGAGACCGAGCTCGTGGAGCTCGCCGGAACGCGCGCTCAGGGGTGCACGGTCTGCCTGAAGTGCCGCGAGCATCAGGACCGCCAGTGCCACGGCCGCAAGGACGCGATCAACGCCTGCATCGAGAAGATGGACGCCGCCGATGGCATCATCATCGGCTCGCCCGTGTACTTCGCCGACATCACCCCCGAGGCAAAAGCGCTCATCGACCGCGCGGGATACGTTGCCCGCGCCAATCCCGGAATGCTTGTCCGCAAGGCGGGCGCCGCCGTCGTTGCGGTGCGTCGCGCGGGCGCGATGCACGCGCTCGACTCCATCAACCACTTCTTCGGCATCACCGAGATGGTGACGGTCGGCTCGAGCTACTGGAATGTGGGCATCGGCGGGGCTGCAGGTGCGGTTGCCGAGGACGCCGAGGGTATGGCCACGATGGAGACGCTCGGGCGTCACATGGCGTGGCTGCTCAAGCTCACCGCAGCCTCGCGCGACCTGCCATAAGACCGCCGTTCATCGCGCGCGCGTGGTTCCCGTCACCGGGGACGCGGCATTGTGCCGCCCGTCCCGACCGCTTGTCGCGCTGTGCTCAAGGCGTGGCACTCGCATCCGATACGAACCTTGAGTCAGCCGTCGGCTGACCGGCCGCCCCATACCTGCGAAAGCGCTTGCTCGAACAGCTCCTGAACGGAGTCGGTCGCGAGAAGAGGTGTTGTGCCCGCACGGCGGTATGTGAGCAGCCGCTGCTACCCGATCGAAGCTCACCGGACTGTGATGTCGGGATCGACCAGGAAGGCCAGGAGGTGCGTACTATGAGGCGAAGCGTGCGTATATCGGTCGTGCTCGTTCTTCTGCTCACGCTGCTCGTGCCGGGTGTGGCGCTCGCGAAGAAGGGCGGTGTGCCCGCCAGCGCCAATGGCAAGGGGAACGTACCGGTGGCGACCGAACCGGTGGCGACCGAACCGGTCGAGGTTGCCGAGGGTGGCGTCGAACCGGCCCCGGTCGAGGAGGAGCCCGAAGTAGCTCCCGTCGTGCCGCCCGGCAAGGCGAAGGCCAAGGACAAGGCTAAGGCCAAGGGAACCTCGGAGGAGTTCGTGCCGGGGACCGGTGAGCCGCAGCAGGATCGCGATCAGGACCGCGACCAGGAGCGGAGCCAAGAGGGGTCGGGTACGCCCCAGGGCCAGCGCCACGGCATCGAGAACGCGCTCTCGAAGCTCCAGGACAACCTCGCGCGGATGCAGGCCGAACTCGAGGCGGGAACGCGGACGAATCTGCCTCCGGGGCTGCAGCGCGTGATCGCGAAGTTCCTCTCATGGCTCGGCATCGTGCCCGATGACGGCGGGGACATCCCCGACGACGGCGACGAGCCCGGCGACAGCGATGAGACGAGCGGGACGGTCGAGCCGGGGGACAGCGACGAGACGAGTGATACGGTCGAGCCCGGCGACGAGACGAGTGACACGGTCGAACCTGACATTGATCTCGGCGTCTAGCACGCACGGCCCTTGTATCGAAGCCGACGCCCCACCCCCCTCGGGGCGTCGGCTTCGTCGCGTTCTCAGACGATAGCGCTCGCGATCAGCAGCTGGGCGACGTAGTAGACGGGCAGGCCCCAGGCGCGGTTCACAAACGCGCGTTTCACGAACCGGTGGCGCGCTACCGCGAGGTCGGACAGGTAGAAGAGCATGCCACCGGCCGCCGCCGCGAGTGGCACGAGAGCATCCGATGATGCTGCGGCCGTCCTGCTTGTGGTGAGGGTGTGTGCTCCGAACGCCAGGGCGCAGCCCGCCATGATCGAGACGAGCGCCACGTAGCCGCGGACGGGGCCGCGGAGCGCTCCCTGCACGTGCGGGTCGAGCCAGCGCCACACGAGGTGCCCGATCGCGACGAGCGCCGCCGCTAAGGGTGCTGCGAGCCACCAGGGTGTGCCCGAGGCGATGAACCACGCTGCGTACGCCACGTGCGCGAGCGCGAAGGCGGCGATGCCGCCGATGAAGGCGCCGCGGCTCTTCGGCACGAGTAGCACGTCGCCTGCCGCCGAGAGCACCAGACCCGCGAGCAGCAGCCACGAGGTCCCGGTCGGCAGCTCGAGCGCGGGCGCGCGAAGCGCCGCGAGCAGGAAGCCTGCCGAGGCGAGCGGCTTGAAGATCCAGCGCAGCCGCGCATCGTCGCGCCACTCGGCCACGAGCAGCCCGATGACGCCGAGTGCCGTGACGGTCGCGCCGAGAATCACGCGGCTGCCTGTCGGGTGCGCGGATGCAGCGCGCCGACCGCCCAGGTGACGAGCGGCCCGAGCAGCGCGGCCGCGCCGAGCGCGGTCATCTGGATGAGGTCGAGGTCGTACTTGAACGCCTCACGCATGTTGGGGAGGATCCAGGTCACGTCGGCGCCCCACCGCCACAGGAAGATGCCCACCTGAAGCGCGAGGACCGACTGGGCCACGAGTACCGTGGCCGCGCCGAGCGCGAGCCACTCGGGCGTGTAGCCGGCGCGCGGCCCCCGGGGCTCTCGGCGCAATGCGACGTATACGAGCGCCGCGACGAAGCATGCGACCAGACCGGCGAGTGCCGCTTCGAGCATCCGTTGGTTGAAGAACGCCTCGATCATCGTCTCGTCGTTGAACGCCGAAAGCGACCAGTTGAGGCGGTGCACTCCGAAGAAGAGTGCGTTGTAGACGGCGGCGTACGTCACGGTGCCGGCGAGGACGGCCACGAGCGCACGCCACGAGAGCACACCCACCGTGATGAGCGTGCCGAGCAGGAGGGCGATCGCCGCCACCAGCAGGAGCAGTCGCCCCGTGCGGTCAGAAGCGAGGCGCTCGGCGTCGGCATCGGCGCGCAAGTCGGCGAGGTCGGCCGGCGACGTGATGGACTGGAGGCCCGCCACCCCTGCGCTGCCGGCCACCTGCTTGGCGTAGGCGAGGGTGATGCCTGCCGAGCGGACGAACTCCGCGTCTCTCGCGCGGCCGTTGTTGTCGGTGAGCACCGCGTCGATGGCGGTCCCCGTGCCCTGGAGCGGCGCCTGAAGACCGGCGATGACGGCGACGGTGGGGGCGATATCGGCGAGGTGCGCCTCGGCTTCTACCTGCGCCACGCCGGGACCGGCGAAGGCCGCGAACGTGTGGATGACCGGCTCCTCCCAACCGCCATGACCGCCGGTGTCGATGTGTCCGTGGTCGGGCAGGACGACGAACGTGGTAGCGCCGTCGTCGAGACCTTCGATGAGCCGCGCGAGGTCCGCATCCACCTGCGCGGCGACCTCTGCGTATTCGGCTGATGCGCCACCGTAGCTGTGGCCTGCGTTGTCCACATCGGGCAGCAGCACGAACATGAAGTCCGCGCCGCCCACCTCGGCATCGAGTTCGAGGGCGTTGTCGACGATGTCGGCGCTCCGATAGCCCTCGTAGTCCCAGGGGGAGAGCTTGGCGACCGCAACCTCTGTGGCGCGGAACATCGTGTCGAGGTCCTCAGGACCGGACACGACGACGTTACGGCTCTGCCCAGCGGCGACGTCGAGCAGCGTCTCAACGGCCACCGGCCCCTCGAACCAGTTGGTGGTCACGCCGCTGATCTGCGGCGGCGCGCCGGTCATGATCGTAGTCCAGGTGGGGTAGGAGAGGCTCGGCTGCGGCACAGTGAGGCGCACATCGGCCCCGCGGGCACGCAGGCCCGAGATCGAGTCCATCGTGCGGGAGACGTCGTCGCGCAGGCCGTCGATCAGCACGAGCACCACGCGGCGCTCGTCGGCGCCCGGTACGAGCGTATCGAGCGACGGGCGCACGCCCGAGAACTCGGAGCCCGTCATGGTGGTGTACGGGCTCTCGTAGGACACGACCTGGTCCCAGGAGTAACCGGCGAGCACGTAGGAACCGTAGGCGACGCCCAGTGAGATCACCACGGCAGCGATCAGCGGCAACCAGCGCCGGAACCCACCACGCCGGGGGCGCTCGCGGTCTGCGGGCTCGGTCATCGAAAACCTCCTGTCGGGCGGTGCAGTGCCAACAGGATACACGAGCCCGTGGACAGAGTTCGCGGTACGTGAGAACATACTGACTGAACGTTCAGTCAGCACCGGCTATACGGGACGGAGCAGCCATGGAGACGCGGGAGGCCGAAGCGGGCAGCGCGCGCGAACGCATCCTCACCATCGCGGGAGACCTCTTCGCGGAGCACGGGTACGACGCGGTCTCGATCGCCGACCTGGCCTCGGCGGCGGGGATCTCCACCGGTCTCATCTACTACCACTTCAAAGACAAGGAGACCCTCTACGGAACGGTCGTCCGCGAGGGCGTGCACCTGCTCGAGGAGACCGCGGTGGCCACGCTGGTCGGTGATCGGTCTCCCACCGACCGGCTCCGGCTCTTCGTGGTCTCGTACATGCGCCTGCTCGAGGGCAAGACGTCCCTCATGAGGTTGCTCATCCGAAGTGTGTCCGATGTCGCCGGACCGGCGCCGCGGCACGCGTTGATGCGCAGCGCCGCGATCATCGACCGGCTGCATGCTGTCATCGAGGAGGGTGTGGCCGCCGGTGAGTTCCGGGCCGTCGACACGCACCTGGCGGCAACCGCGCTGTTCGCGCTCATCAACACACTCATCACGGCCCGCGTGCTCGACACGCCGCTTGGCGGGCGGACGGGTGGGGACATCGAGCAACAGGCGTCGTTCATGGTCGAGCTGTTCTTAGAGGGGGTCGGATCGTGCTCCTGAGATTCGCCCGCTTCGTCGTGACCCGACGCAAGGCCGTGGCAGCGGTCTCCGCGTTGCTCGTGCTCGGCGGCATCTGGGGCATGATGAACGGCCGCATCAACTACGACCTGTTCTCGTACCTGCCCGACGACCTCGAGTCGGTGGAGGGCTTCCGCATCGTTGACGAGGAGTTCGCACTCGGCAACACACTGCAGATCATGGTGGAGGGCACCGGCGATGCGGCGGTCGACGCGCTCGCGGACCGGTTGCGGACCGTCGAGGGCGTCAAGGCCGTGCACTGGGTGACCGACCTCGCACCGATCGCCGAGCCCAAGGAGTTCCGCGACGAGACCGTCGTTGAGAACTACTACGCCGGGGATGCGACGCTCCTGCAGGTGAGCTTCGCCAAGTCGGGTAACGATCCCGAGGTCAAGACCGCCGTCGCCGAGATCCGCTCGATCCTCGACGGCTACAACGCGCAGCTCACCGGCGCACAGCAAGTCGAGCTCGAGGAGGTCATGGCGCGCGACCAGGTGCGCTTCGCCATCGCTGCTCTGGTGCTCGTGACGATCGTGCTGCTGCTGACCCTGCCGTCCATCGTCGTGCCCATCGTCTTCGTCATCACGATCGCCGCCTCAGCGCTCGTCAACCTCGGCCTGTCGTACTACGTCGGGCAGGAGATGAGCTACATCACGGGCGTGATCGTGTTCGCACTGCAGTTCGCGGTCACGATGGACTACGCACTGTTTCTCTACCACCGGTTCGAGGAGGAGCGGCGGTCCCGTGCGGTCGATGATGCGATGGCGGTGGCGGTGGCGAGCACGTTCAAGTCAATCGTGGCCGCGGCCGCAACCACGATAGCCGGGTTCCTGGCGCTCATCGTGATGAAGCTCGGATTCGGGATGGACATGGGCGTCACCCTCGCACGCGGCGTGCTCATCAGCCTCGTCGCGGTGGTGACCCTGCTTCCGGGGCTCCTGCTGGCGGCACTCCCGCTCATCGACCGGATCCGTCACAAGACGCCATCGTTCGACTTCTCGCGCTTCGGCGCGTTCATCGCCCGCCATGCCGGTATCGTGACGCTCCTCGGGCTCGTCCTGTTCGTGCCCGCCATCATCGGCAACGCCAACGTGACGCTCACCTACAACCTGAACACGAGTCTCCCTGACGACCTGCCGTCCGTGGTGGCGGGGGACGCGATCGCCGAGGCCTTCGACCGCGAGGTGACGGTGTTCGTGGCGCTCGAGGACACCGGCGGCCCGGTGGAGCTCGAGCGGCTCGGCGACCGCCTCGCCGCGGTCGACGGCGTGTCGCGCGTGTTCGGCTACGGGTCGCTCGTGGACCCGCGCATCCCGGTGGAGTTCATCCCTGCCGAGGCTCGCGAAGCCTTCTACGCCAACGGCTACACGTACATCACACTCGACGTCGGCTACGACATGAACGATCCGCGCCTGTCGCTCACTATCGACGAGCTGCGCGCGGTGACCGCCGCCGAGTGGCCGGGAG
>JAFGAG010000026.1 GCA_016933785.1 Coriobacteriia bacterium
CCGTTCAGGTAGGTTCCCGTGATGTAGTGCCTGGTGTTCTCGGCGGTGTCGGTCTTGACGACCGCGACCGAGAGCTCCGTCAGAGCGTGCGCTTCGTGCGGCGCAGCCACGAGCGTAGCGGCCAACACCGCGCACGCCAGGAGGGTGCGAAAAGCGATCTGCATGCGAGTACCTTACCGTAGACGGATGGTCACGGTACTGCTATCGGCACGCCGCCCCCGGTGCCTGAATCGACCTGACGAACGGTCAGTCGCGGCCTTCTTCTATGCGTGCTTCGACGACGTTGTTCAGTACGCCGTGGCCACCGAACATGCTCACCTGCTGGATGGCGATCTTGTGCGCCGCAAGCCGCTGCGCGCTCGCCTCGGGCAGCGTGTACCGCGTGGCGAACAGCACGGGGCCGCTGTTGCGCGCCGCGTACGAACCGCCCGCGAGCGCATCCACGAGCGATTCGCCCGAGGCGACGTGCACGGCGTTCCACCTGAACCCGCCAGCCGCGACCAGGTAGTCGGCCAACAGAGCCGCGGTCTCATACCGGTCGACACCATCTGCCACGCGCTTCACGGTCACGCCGAAGTCATCGGCGGTCGCGTCGGGGACGACGCCCTGCCCACCGACGACCTGCACGGAGATGGCACCGAGGGTCTGCACGGCCTGGATGGATGCCGGAGGCGCACCGGTGGGCTTCACCAAGATGATCGCTGTGTCGGCGCGGTACGCCCACGGCGCGGCGGCCACCGCGTCCGGGAAGCTCACGCCCGAGACCACGATGGCGGTGCGGCTGTACGCGGCGCCCTTGATCGCTTTGATGCGCTCTGCGACGCGCAGCCCGGTCTCGTAGCGGTCAGCGCCCGCCACGCGCTCGATACCCTGAGAGCCGACCGCGGTTATCGCCTCGAGGTCGGCGATCGCGCCGTCACCCACGACGCCGGATCCGCCGATGACGTAGACCCTGGTCGCTCCCAGTCGCTCGATCTCAGCGATCACCGCGTCCGAGACTCTGGTCTGCTCCACGAGCAGGACCGGCGCGTCGAGCGCACCGGCGAGCCCTGCCGCTGTGAGCGCGTCGGCGAAGCTCGTTCCGTTGGCCACCACCACGTTGGCGGAGGATGGGAATGACGCCTTGCTGATCTCGACCGCGGTGTCGTAGCGCGTGTCGCCCTCAACGCGGTCCGTCACCGCATCGACGTAGAACCACGTGTCGAGGCTGTTGCAGAGCGCCTTGCGGACGTAGCCGATCTCGGTGCTACCGGACAGTATGGAGGTCTGGCCCACGCCTATGAGCTGCAGCTCCATCACCCGGCCGGATGCGCCGCGCTTGGTCACCTGCATGTCGATGATGGGGTCCGGTAGCTTGGTGGGCGACACACCCGCACTCGCGAGAAGGCTCCGCACCTGGGTGGCGGTGTACACGAACGGACCCCAGTCGTGCTTCGTGGAACCCGATTCGTGCTCGAACGGATCGGGGACCGCAGTGTAGTAGGGCTGCTGCGTCGCGCTCGGCCACACGTTGCTGATGTCCTCGGTGTAGCCGCCTGAGGTCGAGAAGAAGTACGTCTGCACGATGGTGCTGCCGCTCTTCACGACCTGCGCAGGCGTGGCGTCCACGGCGGGATCCACGCCGCTGTCACCGAGATGCCGGGTGTTGCCGGTGCTCGAGACCCAGGTGCCCCAGCCGTTGTATACCTGTGAGGCAGTCGTGCAGTACACGTCGTAGGTATTGGTGGGCTTCCGGCTCACGTATGCGTACGAACGTGCGGCGACCGACTGCGCCTTCAGCGACTCCAACGGCCACGATGCCGGGGACTCACGCGGCACAACGCACCGGATGTAGTCTTCCATGTAGACGTGGTTGCGCAGGTACATCCCAGTGAGGGTGGTCGACTGCTTCTCGATCCGGAGCGAACCCGGGTAGAGCACGTTCGTCCAGCTGAAAGGACCGGACGCCGAGAGAACCTGCGTGAGCCCGGCTCCGTGCGGATCGCTGGCGTCTCGCTCCCAGACCTGCACCCAGTCGCAGTCGGCTGGGAACGTCATCACGGGCACGGCACTCTGGTTGCGCATGAGGATCGCGCCGCCGGTCCGCAGGAACGTGTACGAGGTGCCCGCCGGGAACTTGAGGTAGCCCCCTGCCGGCATGCCCTCCCAGGCGACCCACAGCTCGCCCACGTTCGACCGCACGGTCCAGTAGTCCTTGGCCGTATCCGTTCTCTCGAGCGCCACGCGCATGACCGTCTCGGATGTGGAGCCGGTGGTGTACCCCAGCGAGCCGAGCGACGTCCCCTGGTAGTAGTGGCCGAGGATGCTCGTGTAGCTCCATCCACGGGTCGCCAGACTGCGGGCGCCGTACTGGCTCATGCCGATGCCATGACCGTAGCCGTGGCCGGTGATGGTGAATGTCGTCTCCGCCCGGGCGATGCCAGGCAGGGCAAGCGTGAGGGTGAGAGCCGCTGCGAGGATCGCGAAGGCTGTGTGAAGTCTGATCGCGCAAACCGGTCGGAACATGAGACCTCCGAATCTGCACCGCGGCGCCCCGGTCACCCGACGGCGCCCTTCCGGTGCTACTGGATCTCCCAGTCCTTGCCGACCACCAGGAGTATATCCGATTGGAACGAGTACATGCCCCGCGAGGCGACGGGCCTGCCCGCTCCGAGCGAACCCTGTACCACCTGGGCGGCAGCCTCATCGTCGTTGTAGACGATCAGCGTCTCGTCGTAGACGAACTGGTTGGCGTTGCCGACTTCGCCCACAACGAACCCCGCGGCGCTGAGCCTGCCCGCCGCATCCGAGGCGACACCCTCGATCCCGGCACCGTTGCGCACCGTCACGGTGATCGACGAGGGCGAGGGCATCGTCACCCCCACCTCGGCACCGGGCTCGGGCGAGAGCCCCTGGGATACACGATCGATGATGTCAGCGAACGCATCGTCGTCAACGATGATGTAGGACACGCCGCCGATCGTCTCGGGCGTGCCCGGCATCGAGATAGTCTCGAGGCCGTCTTCCTCCATGCCCTTCATCGCGGTGGCGAGCTTCAGGAGTTCCGATGCGCTCATGTCGGTCGAGACACTGTCGGCGAGCGCGTTCACGAGCGCCGGGAGCTTCAGTGTGTTGCCCATCGCGAGGCTCTGTTTCACGAGCGCTTTGATGAAGATCTGCTGGTTCTCGATCCGCGTGAGGTCGCCCAGCGGGAAGTTGCGGGAGCGAACGAACGTGAGGGCCTGCGCCCCGTTGAGCGTCTGCGGACCGGCGTGGATCGTGTACGCGTTCGGATCGTAGTTGCCGGCCTTGGGGTCGACGATCTTCTGGGGCACATTGATCTCCACACCACCCAGCGCGTCGACCATCTCCTTGAACCCGTTGAAGTCGATCTCCATATAGTGCGAGATCGGCAACCCGGTGAACTCGCTGACCGTCTCGATCACGAGAGCCGGTCCGCCGAGAGAGTGTGCTGCGTTGATCTTGGTGGTGTACTCCCCGGGGATGTCGACCCGCGTGTCGCGCGGTATCGAGATGAGGACGGTGGTCTTCTCCTTTGGATCGATACGCGCCACGATCAGGGTGTCCGACCGCGAGACCTCGTCACCCTCGCGGGTGTCCACGCCCATGATGACCATGTAGAAGGGGTCCCGGGGCGCCGTGTCCTCGGGCTGTTCGAGCGCCGTCTGGATGGCCGGATCGACCTCGACCGCCCGGTTCATCCGATCCATGACGGACGACATGAAGATCGATCCTGCGATCACACCGATCACGATGAGGACCGCGAGCGCGATCGTACAACCCAGCGCGGTCCGCTTCCGGCGCCGTGCAAGTGCGGCGCGTTGCGCAGGAGTCCCATGGCGCTGCCGTTTCGCATGCTCTCCGCGGCTCTCCGCTGAGGCGGTGACCGGTGAGATGCGCTCGATCTCGACTGGCCGCGCGGAGCGGCGGCGGCGAGACGACGATGCGCGCCGTGACGCCGAATGCCTACCCACGGCCGCCGCCCCCTCTCGGCCCACGCGCAACCGAGGTGATGCGGTCCACGAGCCCACCGACATCACGCCTGACGCGCGTGCTCGCGGTGGGCTTCTTGGCGAACGTGAGAGCGTCAACCGAGGTCAGCTGGCGCAGGCGACCGTCTGCGATGAGCCCATTGTCGACGGCACCCATGACACCCTGGAACACCGTGTAGGCGGGTGTACCGAGCGCGACAGCTTCACGGTTGAGCGTGCCGCCACCGGACACCACGATGTCAGCGTAGTAGATGAGGCTCTGCGCATCCACGACCTTGTCCGGGATGATCAGATTCTCCGCACCGATGGCGTCCACGCCGGCCCGCTGGTCGGGCGTGCGAAGCAACACCACGGCCTGAGTGTCCTCACGAGCGGCGATCGCGCGCAAGACGTCGTCGAAGACCGGGTTGGCCATCCGATGGTATGCCGCCATGCTCGGCGGGGTGCGCAGGACGATGATGATCTTCTCAGGATCCAGACCTAGCTGATCGAGGACCGCGGGATCGGGCTCGAAGTCCGCGAGGTAATACTCCTCCTTGAGGCCGGGGTACCGGTCCACCTTATCGGGCGTGCCGCCGTACGGCGCCAGCGCCTCCACGCTGATCGCGTCGGGCACCAGCGCCTTGGTGGAGAAGCGCACGTTGATGGAGTGCGAAAGCTTGGCGAACTCGTAGTCGAACATCGTGACGTGCGGGATGCCGAGCAACCGCGCTGCCACGGGAAGATCGTTACTGGCGTGCGACAGGGCAAGATCGAATCCCTTGCCCCGGCCGAAGGAGACCATCCGGCTCGTCCGCGCGAACATCCCCCATGCCTTGGCCCACATGTGCTTGCCCCAATGGTGCCCGATGACGGTGTGGGCGATGCCGAAACGCTCCAGCAGAGGAAGCGTCTGCGCGAACTCACGAGCAGTGACCGTGACGTCCCATCCACGGCGACGGAACTCGTCGATGACCGGCCGCAGCACCAGAACATGCGGCGAGTTGGTCATGTCTATCCATACACGGCCACCCGTGGTGGTCGGGCTGATCACAGAGTACCTCCACAGAATCGCTCGAGCACGTCCACGATCGCTTCGGCCGCGTGACCATCACCGTACACGGACGGACGCGCCTCAGGCTTCGTCCGCGTCGTGCCGGCAGCGACGATGCGCGCCGCATCGGCACCGACAAGCGTGTTCCAGCCGAGCTCGACCGTCTCGACCCACTCCGTCTCATCTCGGAGCGTGACGCACGGGACGCCGAAGAAGTACGCCTCCTTCTGCATCCCGCCCGAATCTGTGAGCAAAGCGCTTGCCGAACGAAGCAGCGCAACCGTCTCGGTGTAGGGCACCGGCTCGATCGCGATGATCGATGGGGATGCCGCCACGACCGTATCCAGCCCGAACGCTTGGAGGTTTTTGCGGGTACGCGGGTGGATGGCCCATACCACCGGTCGATCGAGAGCGGCGAACGCCGAGACGATCGCACCGAGCTTCCCGGGGTCGTCGCTGTTGCCGGCACGGTGGACCGTAGCCAGGAAGTACCCGTCCGGCTCGACGCCGTGGCGTGCGAGCACCGGAGCGGCATCGACCGACTCGGCGAAGAAGCGCGCGGTGTCGAGCATGACGTCGCCCACGAGGGAGACACCCTCGGTGATGCCCTCGGTACGTAGATTCTCGACCGCGGCCGTCGTGGGACACAGTAGCAGCGCCGAGATGTGGTCGACGAGCACCCGGTTGATCTCCTCGGGCATCGAACGGTTGAAGGAGCGCAGGCCTGCCTCGACATGCGCGACCGGAATGCCGAGTTTGGCTGCAGCGAGACCCGCGGCGAGCGTGGTGTTGGTGTCGCCGTACACGAGCACGATATCCGGCCGCTGCTCGATGAGCAGCTCCTCGAGCAGCCCGAGCATCTCACCCGTCTGCCGTCCGTGGCCGCCGGAACCCACCGCGAGATTGTAGTCAGGCGTCGGGATACCGAGCTGCTCGAAGAACACGTCAGACATCCCGTAGTCGTAGTGCTGGCCCGAGTGGACGAGGACCTCCTCGTGGCGCACGCGCAACGCGCGGCACACCGAGGCGGCCTTGATGAACTGGGGCCGTGCCCCTACGACTGAGACGACACGCATAGGTCAGCCCAGAGCCCCCTTGACGACGGCGACGACCTCTTCGATCTGCTCGCGGGTGATCCCCGGGAAACACGGCAGCGCGAAGGTGCGGGAGTCACACGACTCGGCGACCGGGAGCGATGGGCGGACGTAACCGTCCACGCGATCGAACGCCTCCTGCTCGTGGAGCGCGAGCGGGTAGTACAGGGCGGTGCCGATGCCGGCCTCCTTGAGTGCGCCCATGACCTTCTCGGCTGCCTCGGCGCTCTCGGTCTTGACGATGTAGAGGTGGTAGACGGCGTCCCCGTACTCACGCATCACCGGGATCTCGAGGCCGGCGACATCGGCGAGGAGCTCGCCATACACGGCAGCCCCGTCACGACGCTGGGCGTTCCAGCCGTCGAGATGCGGCAGCTTCACGAGCAGGATCGCCGCCTGCAGCGCATCGAGGCGCGAGTTGGTGCCGAAGGCGTCGTGGAAGTACTTCTTGCTCGTGCCGTGGCTCGCAAGCTTGCGTGCGCGTGCGGCGAGCTCAGCGTCATCGGTGGTGATCATGCCGCCGTCACCGGCGCAGCCGAGGTTCTTACTCGGGAAGAACGAGAACGCGGCCGCGTGCGCGAGCGAACCCGCGCGCTTGCCCTTGTAGGTGGCGCCGATGGCCTGGCAGGCGTCCTCGATGACGGTCAGGCCATGACGCTCCGCGACCTCGAGTAGCGGGTCCATATCAACGCACTGGCCGAAGATGTGCACCGGCAGGATCGCCTTGGTGCGCTCCGTGATGGCCGCCTCCACCTGCGCGACGTCCATGTTGTAGGTGCCCGGCTCGATGTCGACGAAGACCGGGGTAGCACCCACGTGGTGGATGCACTCGACCGTGGCCCAGAACGTGAACGGCGTGGTGATGACCTCGTCGCCTCGGCCGATACCCATTGCCGCGAGGATCAGGAAGAGCGCGTCGGTGCCGTTGCCGCACGCCACCGCATGCGAGGTGCCGCAGTAGTCAGCGACGGCCTCTTCGAGCGCCTTGACCTTGGGGCCACCGATGAATGCCGCATTGGCCATCACGTCACCTATGGCCGCGTCGAGCTCCGTCTGAAGCTCACGATACTGGGCCTTGAGATCGAGCAGAGGGACACCCATGGCACACTCCTTCATCACGTACCGTCGAGTGGAATCAGTCCGATTGTGACATGCAGGATGGAGCCGCGCCGCAGCCAACCCCATCCGTAACGCTTTCGTTCACTGGTTCTCGAGCAGCTCTTCTGTGGCGACATTGCGTACCTGGCGGGCGGGAACACCCATCACGACAGTGTGCGCGGGTACGTCTCGTGTCACCACAGAGCCGGTCGCGACGAAGCCTTCCTCCCCGATCTCGATGCCGGGCAGGATGTGCGACCCGCCGCCCACGCGCGCGCCGCGACGGACCGTGCAGCCGCGCATCTCCGCCAGGCGCTTCTCGGTGCGGCCCATGTAGTTGTCGTTGGTGGTGACCACCATCGGAGCGATGAACACGTCCTCCTCGATGGTCACGTAGGCGGTGATGTAGGCGCCGGTCTGCACGCGGGTGCGGCTTCCGATCGTCGTACCGTTCTCGACCGTCACGTTGCGGCCGATCACCACGCGGTCGCCGATCGTGCAACGTTCGCGAACACCTGCACCGTCGGCGATCACGCAGTCGGAGCCGAACGTCGTGCCGGCCATGAGCACCGTGTGGTTGCCGACGACGCAGTTCTCACCCAGCACGAGCCCGTCGAGCGGCCCGCCCTTGGCGGTAGAGGACTTCGCGAGCTTCGGCGCCTTGCCGACCACCGCGCAATCACCGATCGTCGTGCCGCTGCCGATGCGCGCACCGGGGAAGATGTGCACGAACGAGCCCACCGCGACATTGTCGCCGATGACAACGTCCTCATCGATCACGCAGAACGGCGATGGCGAGAAGCCCTCTCCCACCTTCACCGAAGGATGTACGTACGCGGTCATCAGTCCTCCAGTCGCGTGTCGACCGGCGCGCCGCCGGCCGCGATCGATTCACTCACGGCTTCGAGGACGCGGACGACCTCGAGCCCGTCGCGGCCGCTCGAGCGCGGACGCTCACCGCTGCGACAGCAGTCCAGGAAGTGCTGCACCTCGAGCGAGAGCGGCTCCTCCATCCTGAGGAACGGTGCTTTGATCTCGCCGAAGCGCAGGGTGAGGTCCTCGCCGAAGCTCATCGCATCGGATGGCGCACCCACGCCCTTGTCGTAGATCCATATCTTCTCGGTGGCTTCCATGTCGTCGAAGACGAGCATCTTCTTCGTGCCGACGATGGTGAACTTGCGTGTCTTGTGCGGGTCGAGCCAACTCACGTGGATGTTGGCCATGCGCCCTGACGCGAAGTGCAGGTTGGCGAAGACCGTGTCCTCGACACCGTTGTTGATGTAGTCGGCGCCGGTGGCCGAGACGCGATCGGGCGCCTCGCCGAGCAAGTAGTTCACGATCGAGACGTCGTGAGGGGCGAGCGACCAGAAGGCGTTCTCCTCGGTCCGCACCTTGCCGAGGTTCAGACGCTGCGCGTAGAGGTAGAGCACGTCACCGAGTTCGCCGGACTCGATCACCTCTTTGATGAAGTTCACGGCCGAGTGGTACACCATCAGGTGTCCGACCATGAGCACGAGGTCGTTCTCCTCGGCGATCCGCACGAGGTCGGCCGCATCGGCGCTTGTGAGCGTGAGCGGCTTCTCCACGAAACAGTGCTTGCCGGCCTCGAGAACCGCCCTGGCCACGGGGTAGTGGCTCGGCGCGGACGTTGCGACGATGACCGCGTCGACCTGATGGAGCCCGAGCATGTCATCGAGGCTCTCACACGTGGGGATGCCCGGATACGCCGCCGTGAACTTGGACAGGTTGGCGGGTGTGGCGTCGCAGACCGCGATGAGCTCGGCGTCGGCGAGCTTGTGGACGTTGCGGACGAGGTTGGGGCCCCAGTAGCCGAAGCCGACGACTCCGACTCTGACGGGCGTCGGGGCGCTCACAGCCGCACCACGTTCTGGCTGTCGACTCCCGCAAGCGCGTTGCGGGTATCGAACACCAGCGAGGCTCGCGACGCGATCATCCCGTAGTCGATGTCCTTGTGCGCGGTGATGATCAGCACGACGTCAGCATCGGCGACCGTCTCGGGGGTCAGCTCCACGGAGGTTACCTCGGTGCCCGAGACCACGAACGACGGGACGAACGGGTCGTGGTAGACGATCCGGGCCTGCTTCTCGAGGAGCAGCTCGGCGATGCGGATCGCCGGTGACTCGCGCATATCGTCGATATCGGACTTGTATGCGACACCGAGGACAAGGACCTTGGAGTCGGCGAGCGGCTTCCGCTGGTCGTTCATCGCGTCCATCAGCCGATTGATCACGTAGTACGGCATGTTCTCGTTGATGCGACCCGACAGGTCGATGAACTCGGTGCGGAAGTCGTACTCCTTGGCCTTCCAGGAGAGGTAGAACGGGTCGATCGGGATGCAGTGGCCGCCGAGGCCGGGACCCGGATAGAAGGCCATATAACCGAAGGGCTTGGTCTTGGCGGCATCGATCACTTCCCACAGGTTGATGTCCATGCGCTCGCACAGCATCAGAAGTTCGTTCATCAGCGCGATGTTGACGCCCCGGAAGGTGTTCTCGAGGAGCTTCGTCATCTCCGAGACCCGGGTGGAACTCACAGGGACCACGGTATCGATGTACCGGCCGTAGAGTGCGACCGCAGCCTCGGTGCAGGCGGGCGTGACGCCCCCGATGACCTTGGGGGTGTTGCGCGTCTGGTAGACCGGGTTGCCCGGATCCACCCGCTCGGGCGAGAACGCGAGATAGAGATCGGTACCGACCTTGAGGCCGCCCGATTCGAGGATGGGCTGGATGACCTCCTCGGTGGTCCCGGGGTAGGTGGTCGACTCCAGCGTGATCAGCATCTCGGGGTGCAGGTACGGCGTGATCGAGCGTGCGGCCGTCTCCATGTACGAGGTGTCGGGCTCCTTCATCTCGTTGAGCGGCGTGGGGACGCAGATTGCGATCGCATCCGTCTCGCCCGCCCGTGAGAAGTCCGTGGTCGCCTCGATCAGGCCGGCACTCACGAGGTCGGCGAGTTCCTGGGTGGGAACGTCGGGGATGTAGCTCGTCCCGGCGTTCACGAGGTCGGCCTTCTCAGCCGACACCTCGAGGCCGATCACCCGATGACCCGCTTTGGCCATCTCGACCGCCAGCGGCAGCCCGACGTAGCCGAGCCCGACGACGCCGAGCACCGCCTCGCCGCTCTCGATCCGTTCCCTGAGTCCCATCGTCTTCCTCTCGTATCGAGTGCCCGACGCGCGAATCGCGAGCGGGCAACCCTGCTATTCTACCGCGAACATCAGCTGGCCGGAGCACGCGAGAGTGCTTCCGACGAGAGCGACGGCGTCGCCGAAACCGACCTTGCCGCGCAAGCGCGTGATCTCCACCCGCATGGTGAGCGTGTCGCCGATCGTGACCTGTCGCTTGAACCGCACCTGGTCGATCCCCGCGAAGAACGCGATCTTGCCCTCGCTCTCGGGGCGTGACAGGAGCGCGACCGCCCCCACCTGCGCCATCGCCTCAACGATGAGCACACCGGGCATGACCGGATGACCGGGGAAGTGCCCCGGAACCCAGAACGCATCCTCACGCACGTCCAGCTCTGCCACGGCACTCACGCCAGGCTCGAACTCCAGGACACGATCGACGAGCAGGAACGGGTCGCGGTGCGGGATGATCGCCTTGATGGCGTCGCGGTCGAGCATGATCGCCTCCTACTCCCCATCCAACGTGACGTCAGCGCCGAGTGCTGCGAGCTTGCCGGTGAAGTCCTCATAGCCACGCATGATGTGGTGTATGTCCGTCACCACGGTGTCGCCCTCGGCAACCAGACCTGCGAGCACGAGCGCTGCTCCACCCCGGAGGTCGGGGCACACGACGGGCGCGCCCTGCAGTGCAGGGACGCCACGGACCAGGGCACGGTGACCCTCGATATCGATGTCGGCGCCCATGCGTTTGATCTCGTCGGCGAACATGAACCGGTTCTCGAAGACGTTCTCCGTGATGACCGAGTCGCCCTCCGCGAGTGCCATGAGCGCCATGAACTGCGCCTGCATGTCGGTCGGGAATCCCGGATACGGCAGAGTGGCGACGTCGACCGGCCGGATGCCGCCCTCGCGCGTCACGGTGACGGAGTCGCTCTGCACATCCAACGTACACCCGGCCGCGCGCAGCTTGGTGAGCAGCATCTCCAGGTGCGTGGGATCGAAACCGGTCACGGTCACCGGCCCGCCCGTCAACGCTCCCGCGACGATGAACGTACCGGCCTCGATGCGGTCACCGACCGTCGAATGCTCCACTGGCGAGAGCGTCCCCACGCCCTCGACCTCGAGTGTCGACGAACCGCGGCCGGTGATACGCGCCCCCATGGCCACGAGCATGTCCACCAGGTCGCCGATCTCCGGCTCACGCGCGGCGTTGTCGATCACGGTCGTGCCACGGGCAAGCACAGACGCCATGAGCAGGTTCTCGGTCGCTCCGACGCTCGGGAAGTCGAGGATGACCTGAGCGCCGGTGAGTCCGTCCGGCGCAAGCGCATCGATGTAGCCGTGTTCGAACGCGATCTCGGCACCGAGGTGCTCGAGCCCGTGCACGTGCATGTCGATCTTGCGCGAGCCGATGTTGCAGCCGCCTGGCATCGCTACGCGCGCGCGTCCGAAGCGGGCGACGAGCGGGCCCAGTACGACGATCGACGCGCGCATCTGCGCGACAAGCTCGTAGGGCGTCTCCACCGACGTGACCTGAGACGCGTCGATGCGGACCGAGTGGCCGTCCCTCGTGACCCGGACACCGAGACCCTCGAGCACCTGCGCCATCACGTCGACGTCACTGATCTCGGGCACGTTGTGGATGACGGACTCCCCAGCCGCCAGCACTGCTGCTGCCATCAGCTTGAGCGCGGAGTTCTTGGCCCCGCCGACCCGCACGGTACCTGAAAGCGAGCGACCGCCCGTGACGATGATCGAGGGCATGGGGGAAGGTCCCTTCTGTACAGACATGCATAGCAGAGTAGCGGACGTGGGAGCGTATCGCCAACGCGCCCGGCGGGTCGTTGCCGACCCGATACGGGATGTAGACGATGAGTCACAAAGTCACGGAGAACGCACACCGGGCGACAGGCCGCATCGGCCCGCCGCCCGGCGGTTGCTTACGTGGTGGTGCTCGCTATGACCGACGTTCGGCCACCTTGAGCTGCAGCTCGCACCAGTTCAGGTCGGCCTCACACTCGTCGATACCCTCGCGCTCCATGAGCGGCTTGGCCTTGAGATCGGCCATGCGCTGCTCGGCGATCTCCTTCGCCTGACGGGCGCGATCGACATCCACGCGCGATGCGTGCTCGGCGGCGTCGGCCAGCACGATGACCTTGTCCAGGTGCACCTGCAGGTACCCGCCGGAGACCGCGAACCACTCGACGTCCTTGCCGTCGTTGTACCGGACCCGGAGTTCGCCGGGACGCAGCACGGTGACGAGCGGCGCGTGGAGCGGCAGGATGCCGACCTCGCCGTCGAGCGTCGGGGCGATGACCATCTCCACCTCGTTGGTGTAGACGATCTTCTCCGGCGTGACGATCTCGCA
>JAFGAG010000027.1 GCA_016933785.1 Coriobacteriia bacterium
CCCGGGTGGCGGAATGGCAGACGCGGAGGTCTCAAAAACCTCTGTCCGAAAGGGCGTGTGGGTTCGACTCCCACCCCGGGCACCATAGGCGCAGCCGACCGCGAGGAGACTCCGCATGAGCGATGACCTGCGCAGCTTCGTCCAGGGCCTCCCGAAGGCGGAACTCCACCTGCATCTGGAGGGCACACTCGAACCCGAGCTGATGTTCCAGCTCGCCGGACGCAACGGCATCGCCCTTCCCTACGCTAACGTCGCAAGCGCGCGTGCCGCCTACGACTTCACGGACCTGCAGTCCTTCCTCGACCTCTACTATGCCGGCTGCTCGGTACTGGTGACCGAGCAGGACTTCTACGACCTCACGTGGGCGTATCTCCTGCGCGCGGCCGAGGAGAACATCAGACATGTCGAGCCGTTCTTCGACCCACAGACACACACCGAGCGCGGCATCCACTTCGGCACGGTGGTCGCAGGCATCGTCCGCGCCCTGGATGACGGGCAGAAGCACTTCGGCATCAGCTACCGTCTCATCATGTCGTTCCTGCGCGACATGTCTCCCGCCAGCGCCGGGCAGACGCTCGAGCACGCGAAGCGGTACGGGCGCCACATCGCGGGTGT
This sequence comes from Coriobacteriia bacterium, assembly GCA_016933785.1. Taxonomy (GTDB): domain Bacteria; phylum Actinomycetota; class Coriobacteriia; order Anaerosomatales; family Anaerosomataceae; genus Anaerosoma. Next base: position 616 of record JAFGAG010000027.1, read on the forward strand.
GGGGCTCGATTCTGCCGAGCTCGGGCACCCCCCGGAGGACTTCGAGGAGGTCTTCGCCGCGGCGCGCGGTGCCGGCTACCACATCGTCGCCCACGCGGGAGAGGAAGGGCCGCCCAGCTACATCACCGGCGCTCTCGACATCCTGGGTGCCGAGCGCATCGATCACGGCGTGCGCTGCCTGGAGGACGAGCTGCTCACCGCACGGCTGGCGATGGACCGCGTGCCGCTCACCGTCTGCCCGCTCTCCAACGTCCGGCTGCGCGTAGTGCCGGACATGGCACACCACCCGCTCAAGACGATGATGGACTCCGGGTTGCTGGTCACGGTCAACTCGGACGACCCTGCCTACTTCGGCGGTTATCTCGTCGAGAACTACGTGGCTGCTGCCGAGGCGCTCGGACTCACACGGGGCGATATCGTGGCGCTCGCGATCGCCTCCTTCGAAGCGTCGTTCCTCGAAGAGGGTCCGCGCCAGGAACGCATCGGCGAGGTCCAACGTCACGCAGCGGCGTACGGGTTTGAAGGGACCGCGTCGACGCTCTGAGATCAGCGTAGCGAGGATACGAACACACGTTCGCTTATTCTGCTCCCCGGTGCTAACATCATGGTGCACCGTCACCGGCCGTGGAGCATCGATGAACGCACCCGCTAGCACCTCCCCTGCGCTCGAGACACTGCTCCGCGACCTCAACCCGGAGCAGCGCGCCGCGGTCACGCACGGAGAGGGTCCGCTGCTCGTCGTGGCAGGCGCCGGAACCGGCAAGACGGCGACACTCGCCCACCGTGTGGCCTACCTGATCGCCGGCGGTACGCCACCCGGCCGGATCCTGCTGCTCACGTTCACGCGCCGCGCCGCCGAGGAGATGCTCAGACGCACCGACGACCTGCTCCGGCGGGCGGCGGGCTCCGATGCGGTGCAAGCCGGTTCGCGCGTGTGGGGCGGCACGTTCCACGCGGTCGCGGCCAGACTCCTCCGTATCCACGGAGAATCGATCGGCCTCCCGCCCGGCTTCACGATCCTCGACCGCGGTGACGCCGAGGACCTCATGCACGCGGTGCGCACCGGGCTCGACCTCGGCTCGAAGGGCAAGCGCTTCCCCCAGAAGGGCACCTGCCTGGACATCTACTCGCGCTGCGTGAACGCACAGGAGCCCCTCGCCGATGTGCTCGAGAACCGCTTCCCCTGGTGTGCGGACGCCGCCGAGGGGCTCACGCGGCTCTTCAGCGCGTACGTGGACCGCAAGGAGCAGGCACACGTGCTCGACTACGACGACCTGCTGCTGTTCTGGCGAGGCATGCTCGATGACCCCGCGCTCGGCAGGCTCGTGCGCGAGCGCTTCGATGCTGTGCTGGTGGACGAGTACCAGGACACCAACGCGATACAGGCCGACATCGTCGCGGCGCTTCGGCCCGATGGCCGCGGACTCACGGCCGTGGGCGACGATGCGCAGGCGATCTACGGGTTCCGGGCGGCCACTATACGCAACATCCTCGATTTCCCCGGCCGCTTCCCCAACGCCACGGTACTCACGCTCGAGCGCAACTACCGCAGCACGGCACCCATCCTCGATGCCACCAACGCCATCGTCGCCGAGGCGTCCGAACGGTACGACAAGGCACTGTGGACGACACGTGAGGGCGGCGCTCGCCCGGCGCTCGTCACCTGCCGCGACGAAGCCGAGCAGACGACGTATGTGACCGAACGGATCCTCGGTCACCGCGAAGAAGGCATCGACCTCAAGCGGCAGGTGGTACTGTTCCGCGCTGCACACCACTCGCTCGACCTGGAGGTGGAGCTCCAGCGCCGGAACATCCCCTTCGTGAAGTACGGCGGCCTGAAGTTCGTGGAGATGGCGCACGTGAAAGACCTGGTCGCCTTCCTGCGCCTCGCGGAGAACCCGCGGGATACGGTCGCAGCGCTTCGAGTCCTGGGCATGCTCCCGGGCATCGGGCCGCGCACGGCCGCCGCCCTCGCTGATGAGCTCGCAGCGGCAGGCGGCGACTGCGAGTCGTGGGTCGGTAGGGCGGTACCCGAGGCCACGGCCACGATATGGCCCGGCTTCGTCACACTCATGCGCACGCTGTCACACGCATCACCAGCGGAGGTGGCCGCACAGATCCACGCGGTGCGCAGCTTCTACACCCCGCTCTGCGAGCAGCGCTATGACGCCGCTGCGGCGCGCCTCGCCGACCTCGAGCAGATCGAGATGCTGGGCTCGCGGTACGCGGACCGTTCGCGGTTCCTCACCGAGCTCACACTGGACGCGCCACAGTGGACAGGCGATCTCGCCGGACCACCGCTTCTGGACGAGGACTACCTCGTACTCTCGACGATGCATTCGGCCAAGGGGCTGGAGTTTGATGTCGTCTACGTCATCCATGCGGCAGACGGCAACATCCCGTCGGACATGGCGACGGGAAGCGTGACCGAGATCGAAGAGGAGCGTCGGCTCTTTTACGTGGCCTGCACTCGGGCACGTGATGCCCTTTACGTCACCCATCCGCTCAGGTACTACCAGGCGGGACGCGGCCGCTCCGACACGTACGGGTACGCGCAGCGCTCGCGATTCATCCCCGACCGGCTACGATCGCTCTTCGCCGAGTGCCAGGCATCACTCGAAACGGCGGCCGATGAGCCGACATTCGCACCGGTCGCCACCACCGCGAACATCCGCGCTGCGGCCCGTGCGATGTGGGAGTAGCACGCCTGCACCAGAGGACGGCGCCCTATCGGCCGAGCAGGTCCAGGACCGCCGCGCTCGCCTCAAGCACACTCACGTGCATGAACGCTTCCTCCAGCGTGGCGCCCTTCGCGAACGGGCCGTGCGTGCGGAGCACCGCCACCGGCGCCGCGACGAGCGCCCGGGCGAGCACGTCGCCCGCCTCGGCGGACGCGATCGTCGTCGGCGCACTCACGACCGGCACCTCACCGAGCACGTAGAGCCCTTCGGAGTCCGCCGGGACGATAAGATCCGAGTCGAAACTCCGCGCAATCGTATGCACCGGGTGCGCGTGCACGATGGCCTGTGCATCGGTGGCTGCGTAGATGGCGCGGTGCACCACGATCTCACGGCTGCACCGCTCGTCTGACGCACACGGTTCCATCCTCGTCTCGATCAGGTCATCATCGCCGAGGCGGCCCAGCATCGAGCCCCTGCGCGTGATGACGATGCGGTCGCCATCGCGCACACTCATGTTGCCGCCATGGCTCGACGTGAGGCCGGAGACGAAGACGTCCTCACCGATCTCGCGGAAGACGCGGATACGTTCGCGATCGATCATCAGCTCTCGCCTTCGCATCGGTCTGAGAGCATGCCCTGGTACTCGAGCGCACGGGCGAGTCTGTAGAAGTCGCTGTCACGGTCGATGAACCGGACCTTCGTCTTCATGGTCTCGGGATCGATCAGCATGCCGAACGGCACGTAGCGCAGTGACAGCTGATCCTCCACGCTCACCATCACGCCGGTGAGGTCCTTCTCGACGAGCGCCCGGTAAGCACCCACCCCGAGTTGCGTGCCAAGCAGCACGTCGAACGCGCTCGGCTCGGCGCAGCGCACCTCGTAGCCGATCTGCTTGCTGCGCACCTTGATGTGATGGCCGGTGCGCTCCTCATACACGCGTTCCATCTCCGTGGCGAGGACCTTGCCCACCTGCGCTTCTCCGAGCCGTAGGTTGCCGTGGCCGTCCTCGATCTGCGGGCGCATATCGTCCGGCAGACGATCGGCAAGCCCCTCGGCGATGCAGATGATGCCGTAACTGCGGCCATCCGCTTCGCGGTGCAGCATCAGGTCGACCATGCGCTCCGCCTCTGCCCGCACATCGAACTCACCGTCGAAGTCCTCCACCGAGAGCATGCGCGTCGCCTCGCCGGCGATGCCCGAGGCGTACGTCAGCCAGCCCGCCTTGCGGCCCATGAGCTCGAGCACGTACCACACCTGTGTGGAACGCGCGTCCGCGCCGAGATTGCGGATCTCGGACGCCGCGAAGTGCGCCGCCGAGAAGAAGCCGAAGGTCCAGTCGATGCCGTAGTAGTCGTTGTCGATCGTCTTCGGGAGGTGGACGATCTTGATCGGCCGGAGTCCCGGCACGTACTCCTGGAGCTCCAGCAGGTAGTTCGCGGTCTTCAGCGTGTCATCGCCGCCGATCGATACGAGCGCGTCGATCCCGTACTCCTCGAACGCCGCGTACGTCGCTCGTAGCCTGGCGTTGCATGCCTCGTCGCAGAGATCGGCGACACGCTGCACGGGCTTGCCCGGGTTGGCTCGCGACGTGCGCAGGATGATGTCCTTGCGGTTGCGGATCGCCGAGACATCGTCGCGGGTGAGTCGAATGAAGTTGCGACCCTCTACGAGGGGGTTCTCGGGGGAGTAGTTCTCCAGACCCTCGTAGCCGTCGTAGAATCCGATGACCTCGATGCCGCTGTTGAGGAACGACAGCGCCGCCGCGGAGATCACCGCATTGGCAGCCGGTGCCGGCCCCCCGCTGAACAGCATTCCCACGCGCTTGATGTCGGTCCCCTCGCTCACACGATCACATCCCCATCCCGGTCAGCCGATGGGCCGGCGCGTAGTCTCTCAGCCGGCCTCGTTATACACGCCGATGGCGCGGAGGCGCTGGTAGCGCCGCTCCACAAGATCCGCACGGTCGTCTCCAGCAAGAGCGTCGAGCGCTGCGGCGATGCGCAGCCCTACCTCGGCGATCACTGTATCAGGCTCGCGGTGCGCACCACCAAGCGGTTCGGGGACGACCTCGTCGATGATGCCCAGCCGCAGGAGGTCGGCGGCCGTGAGCGACAGCGCCGCCGCCGACTCCGGAGCACGCGCCGCGTCCTTGTGCAGGATGACGGCGCACATCTCCGGGCTGATGACGGAGTAGTACGAGTGTTCGAGCATGAGCATGCGGTCGCCGAACCCGATGGCGAGCGCGCCGCCACTCCCACCCTCGCCGATGCCGGCGACCACCACCGGTACCGGCAGTCCCGCCAGCGTCTCCAGGCAGCGCGCGATCGCCCACGCCTGTCCTCGCTCCTCGTCCTCGAGCCCGGGCGACGCCCCGGCGGTATCGAGGAACGTCACGACCGGCAGCCCGAACCTGCCCGCGAGACGCATGGCGCGCTCCGCCTTGCGGAATCCCTCGGGGTGCGGGCTGCCAAAGTTCCGCGCCACGTTCTCCTTGGTGCTGTGGCCCTTGTTGTGCCCGATCACCATCACCCGCCGTCCTGCAAGCGTGGCAAGCGCGGTGAACATGGACTGGTCATCGGCGTGCGCACGGTCGCCCCGCAACTCGACGACGTCGTCGAAGAGTCCACGCACGTAGTCGTCGGTCTTGGGGCGCTCGGGGTGGCGGCTGACCTGGACCTTCTCCCAGGGGCTCAGCGCTGAGTAGAGCGTGACCCGCAGCCGCTCGACCTCACGCTCGAGATCAGCGATCTCGGCCGCAAGCTCAGGTGTCGTGGCGATGTCGAGCGCCTTGAGCGCGATGAGTTTCTCCTCGAGCTCGGCCAGCGGCCGCTCGAACTCCATCACGAAGCGAGCCATCACAGCTCACCTCCCTGCGTGCCGGACGCGGCATCCGCCCCGGACGCATGGGCGGGCATGAGATAGTCGAGCACCGTCGAGACCCGGCGGCGCAGTTCGACGCGGGGGACCACGTCATCGATCATCCCGTGCTCCACCAGCGACGCAGCGGACTGGAACCCCTTGGGCAGAGAGCGGCGGATCGTCTGCTCCACGAGGCGAGGGCCCGCGAAGCCGATCATCGCTCCCGGCTCGGCGAAGATGACGTCCGAGAGCACCGCGAAGCTCGCGGTCACGCCGCCGTAGGTCGGGTTCACGAGAACGGAAACGTACGGGAGGCCCGCGCCGGCGAGCCGGCCTGCCGCAGCCGAGGTCTTGGCCATCTGCATGAGCGAGAGCATCCCCTCCTGCATGCGCGCGCCGCCCGAAGCGACGAGCAGGACGACGCCCCGGCGCTCGTCACGCGCGAGGTCGAACGCCCGGGCGATGCGCTCGCCCACGACCGATCCCATCGACGCACCGACGAACCTGAAGTCGAGCGCGCCTACGACGACCGGGTGCCCGCCAAGCGCGGCACGCCCGGTAAGTGCAGCGTCCGTCATCCCCGTCGTCTGACACGCGCGCTCAAGGCTCGTGCCGTAGGGCTTGCCGGCCGAGAAGCGAAGCGGGTCGGCCGAGGTGAGCGCGCCGTCGATCTCCGCGAACGTGCCGGGATCGACGAGTGCCTCGATCCGATCGCGGGCGATGAGCTCGAAGTGGTGGCCACAGTGCGGACACACCGACAGGCACCGGGCCACATCGCCCTGATAGAGCGTGCCCTTGCACTGGGGACAGGATCGCCACACGCCGTCGGGCACCCCGTCGGTCGCGGGCTCGGCACATCCCTGGCCCGAGACGGTGTACCGGCGCCCTTCGCGCTGCTTGAACCAGTCGTTGATCGGCATACTGCTCCGCAGTCTTGGTGACAGTCAGGTCGTAATGATAGCGCGGCACCGCCCTGAAGAGCGATGCCGCGCCTGGCGTTCGTGTGACCTTTGCGCTAGACGGTGTACTCCTTCTCACCGCTGAAGACCGCGAGCGCGTCTTCCACACTCCAGTCGCCGAGCGTGATGGCGCTGATCGCCTTGGTGAGACGGACGGCCTCATCGAGCGAACGCTGGTGGATGTTGCGTCCGGTGGCGTTACCGCTCGCGCCACCCACATGGATCTGCTCCCACAGCTGCGTGAGGAACGTCTTCGCATCGACGGTCGAGCCACCGGCGCAGACAAGGCCCGTACGGCCCGCGGCCGCCGCGGCCTCCTTCAGCTTCTCGGCCGACGAGGCGCTCTCGTCACCCTTGGGCGGGTTGACCTTCACGAAGTCCGCACCGAGGCTGACAGCGGTGCCTGCGGCACCCGCGATGAGATGTGCGTCCTTCTCATCGAGGACGGCGCGGCCGCGAGGGTAGATCCACAGAACGACGATGAGGCCCATCAGATGCGCGTCAGCGATGAGCTGCCCCGCCTCCTGCATCATGTTCGCCTCGTACTCGCTGCCGAGGTAGATCGTGTAGCCGACACCGACAGCGTTGACGCCGTTGTCGCGCAGGTCGAGTACGGTCTGGATGTCGTAGAGCTGCGGAGAGTACGGGTCGTCCTGGTGCTTGGCCGGATCCTTGGCCGAGGTCTTCACCAGATGCGTCTTGGAGTTCATCTTCACGAGGTAGTTGATGTCCGGGTAATCGGCCGCATACTGCGCGATGAGGCCCCGCTGACCGGCGAGAACACCGCAGATGCCCTGGCTCCCGATGCGGAAGAGATGCTCCGGCTCGGCGTCGGCCACATCGATGCCCTCGCCGTAGAAGTCGTCGTTGAGGTGCTCGATCTTCTGGTCGCACGCGAACAGCATGAGCCGTCCCGTGCCCCGCGTGGCCGCCAGGTAGTTGTCGATGTAGGTCTCCCGCGCCTCGGCGGGGACATCGATCGGTACACGGACCTGATCACGGGTGATGCTCGGCATAGGACCCTCCTCGTGGTTCGACGACGACGTGATGCGGGCGCGCGCTGTCGGCGCCTGCTCTCGAATACAGCCTGCCTATAGGTTATGCCACCAAGGCGCCCGGCGCTATCACCCGGGCGGCCACTCCATCCGGACGTGCGGTACTCCGGTGCGGCCTGCCGGAAAGACGCCGCTCACGGTACGCCATCCCAGTCCGTGGTAGAAGCCCTCGGCCGTGCACCGGGCGTTGAGCCACACGAGGGAGAGCCCCCTCCGCCTGGCCTCACGCTCCACCTCCGCCATCAGTTCGCGGCCGATGCCCTGCCCGCGAGCGCGCTCGAGCACGCTCACCTGCCGCACATGACCGCTTCCGTCGGGATCGAGCACCAGGCACGCATAGCCCACGACACGTCCGTCCACCAGCGCCGCGAGATGGCAGCGATCCGCGCCTTGGTCATCCCACCGGTCGTCGCGCGGGATACCGAACGGCGCGAACAGCGCCTCGTGGCGGACAGCGTGCACCTCGGCCATACGCGGGTCTGTGGCCTCGATCCACTCGAGCGAGAAGGGTCCCATCTCAGCCCCGGTACGCGTTCGTGATCGGCATGCGGCGGTCACGCCCGAACGCCTTGGCGGTCACACGTGTACCCGGCGCTGCCTGGCGCCGCTTGTACTCCGCGGCGTCCACCATACGAACCACGCGCTCCACCGCAGCGGCGTCATGCCCGCTGGCGAGCAGATCATCCACGCTGCGGTCCTGCTCGATATAGCCGAGCAGTATGGCGTCGAGTTCGTCGTACGGCGGCAGGCTGTCCTGATCGGTCTGATCGGGACGCAGCTCTGCCGACGGCGGCTTATCGATCGTGGCGCGCGGGATGACCTCTCCGTCGCGGTTGCGCCAGCGCGCGAGCTCGTAGACATTCGTCTTGAAGACGTCCTTGATCGGTGCGTAGCCGCCCGCCATGTCTCCGTACAGTGTCGAGTACCCCACCGCGAGCTCGCTCTTGTTTCCGGTCGCGAGCACGAGCCAGCCGTTGGTGTTGGAGAGTGCCATCAGAAGCGTCCCACGTACGCGGGCCTGGAGGTTCTCCTCGGTCAGCGTGCGACCGAGGTCGCCGGACGAGGGCCGGAGCGTCTCAAGGAAGGCGTCGAGCGGCCCGCCGATAGGAAGCGTGCGCTTGTCGATCCCGAGCGAGACCGCAAGCGCGAGCGCATCATCCACGCTGCCCGCACTGGAGTACGGACCCGGCATGAGCACCCCGTGGACGTGCGCCGGGCCGAGCGCGTCGGCGGCGACCGCGGCGACGAGCGCCGAGTCTATGCCACCCGATAGACCGAGGACCACATCGGTGAAGCCGTTCTTGCCACAGTAGTCGGCGAGGCCGAGCACCAAGGCCCGGTAGAGCTCCTCGGCGGCGACGGGAGCTGCAGCGATGGCGCCGGTCAGCGGGCGGACGGTGTCCGCGCCCACCTCGGCACAGACGTCATCCTCCGCGAACGCCTCGGCCCGGGCTACGAGAGTACCGTCCGGGGCGAACACCATCGAACGACCATCGAACACGAGCTCGTCCTGTCCGCCCACAAGGTTGCAGTAGGCGACCCACACGCCGTTGGCGACGGCGCGCAACCGCAACATCGACTCTCGCTCGCCGCCCTTGCCCCGGTGGTAGGGGGATGCCGAGAGGTTGAGCACCACACGCGCGCCCGAAGACGCCAGGCGCTCGACCGTGGCGGGATGCCAGATGTCCTCGCAGATGGTGATCGCGCAGGGTGTGCCCGCGATCGTGACGATGACGTCCGCGTCGCCGGCCTCGAAGTATCGCTCCTCGTCGAAGACCCCGTAGTTGGGCAGCAGACGCTTGCGATAGATGGCCGAGATCATACCGCCGCCCACGAGGGCTGCGGCATTGTGGATGCCCCGCTCGCCCCGTTCGACGAATCCGACCACCGCGGGCCGCGTAGCCCGCTCGGCGAAGCGCTGCACCGCATCCTCGGCATACTCGACGAAACCGGCACGCGCCAGGAGGTCCTCTGGCGGGTAGCCGGTGAGCGCAAGCTCCGGCAGCACCACGAGGTCGGCGTCGGCGGCACATGCGACGGCATCGAGGCAGCGCTCGAGGTTACCGTCGATGTCCCCCACCGTTACGTCGATCTGTGCAAGCGCGATTCGCATGCGGTGAGTCTACCACCAGGTCCGTCTGTCAGCGCCATCGACCATCCGTCATCAGGGTGTCGCACGCCGCACTCTTCATAGCCGGGCGCGGTACACTGGACGCGCACGCCCACGAGAGGAGTCGCCATGCGCCCCTTTGCACGAATCACGGTCCTCGCGCTCGCGCTCGCCCTGCTCGCCTCCCTGGCGGGATGCGCGACCGGCAGCGGCGGCAGCGACCTGCAGTCTGACGAGAGTCCCGTGCCCGACGGGATGCCGGTGATGTACGAGTTCTACACAACCAGTTGACCCAGCTGCACCAAGATGGCGCCCATCGTGAATGGGCTCAAGCCGCAGTACGAGGGCAAGGTCGCGATCCGCATGTACAACGTCGAGTCGAGCGCTGCGGGCAACGCACTCGCCAACGAATACGGCATCCAGTTCGTGCCGAGCTTCGTCTTCGTTGACGGAAATGGCGAGTACGTCAACACGATCATCGGTGAGATCTCGGAGAGCGGCCTCAAAGCCGAGCTGGACAAGCTCGAGTAGCGGGCTTCATCAGCCCCGCATGGCGGCGGCAAGCCCTCGCACGAAGGTCTCGACCTCACGCGGATCGGCCTGTCGCTTCACGATCGCCGATCCGACGATCACACCATCCGCGATCGCGGCCACCTGCGCGGCCTGCGCCGCGGTGCTGACGCCGAAACCCACCGCGACCGGCAGGTCGGTGTGCAGCCTGATGCGCTCCACCTGGTCGGAAAGCCCCGCCGCAAGCGATTCACGCTCCCCGGTGGTGCCCACTGCGCTGACGCAGTAGATGAACGCGGAAGAGGCCGCCGTCACGATGGCGAGACGATCGGGGGTAGACGTCGGCGCCGTGAGAAACACCGTGTCGATGCCCTGGGATACCTGCCGCCAGGGCGCAGCCGCCTCGGGCGGCATGTCGGGGATGATCACACCGGCGATCCCCGCGGCCCGCATTCGCCCGGCCGTCTCCTTCAGGCCGAGGCGCATCACGGGGTTCATGTAGGTCATCGCCACCACCGGGGGCGCATGGTCGACACCCGGGTCGCGGATGAACGCCTCGGCCACCTGGATCGCATGGATGAGCCCGAAGCCCCCCTCGCCTGCACGCGCGACCGCGGCCGCCTCGGCGATCACGGGACCGTCGGCGAGCGGGTCGCCGTACGGGACGCCGAGTTCGATCACGTCCGCGCCACCACGTGCCGCGGCCCGCAGCGCCTCAAGTGAGGTCGCACGGTCGGGATATCCCGCCATCACATACGTGATGAGGGCGGGTCTTCCCTTCAGAAACGCGGCCCTGAGACGGGATGCGGCGGGCGCTGGGGCCAGCGGATTCCCGAACGACGCCTCCGCAGCCGAGGAGGACGCCGAAGGCGTCGGGGCCCCCGGCGAGGACAGCGAGTGAGGAGATCCGCCAGTCCCAGCGCTATCCACCGAGACCTGCCTCCCGCACGATGTCCATGTCCTTGTCGCCGCGACCAGAAACGGTGACGACCACCGTGGCGTCCGGTCCAAGCTCGGCGGCCAGGCGTGGCAGCAGGGCGAGCGCGTGCGACGACTCGATCGCCGGGATGATGCCTTCGACCCTCGTGAGCAGCGCGAACGCTTCGAGCGCCTCGGCATCGGTCACGGTCTCGTAGCGCACCAGCCCCTCGTCTTTGAGATAGCTGTGCTCGGGACCCACCCCCGGATAGTCGAGGCCGGCTGAGATCGAGTACGCCTCGAGCGGATTGCCCTCGTCATCCTGCAGCAAGTAGCTGTAAAAGCCGTGCAGGATACCCGGAGTACCCTTGGTGAGCGCGGCACCATGCCGATCGGTATCGAGTCCCAGCCCGGCGGCCTCCGCGCCGATCAGCAGCGGCCGATCCTCGGCCGGAACGTCTCGCAGGAACGGGTAGAACGTGCCGATCGCGTTGCTGCCACCGCCGATACACGCCACGACCGCGTCCGCATGCGCGATCCGCTTCTCCTCCATCTGACCGAGGATCTCCGAGCCGATCACGCTCTGGAAGTAACGCACCATCTGCGGGTATGGATGTGGCCCCAGTGCCGAGCCGATCACATAGAACGTGTCCTCGACCCGCTCGACCCAGTGTCGCAGCGCAGCGGTCACGGCATCGGCAAGCGTGCCCTGACCGTCGGCGACCGGCACGACCTCGGCACCCAGGAGACGCATCTTGTAGACGTTCAGCGCCTGTCGGCGGATGTCCTCCACGCCCATGAAGACCGAGCACTCGAGACCGAGGAGCGCCGCGGTGGTCGCGGTCGCCACGCCGTGCTGGCCTGCCCCGGTCTCGGCGATGACGCGCTTCTTGCCCATCCGCCTGGCGAGCAGACACTGCCCGATGGTGTTGTTGATCTTGTGCGCGCCGGTGTGGTTGAGGTCCTCACGCTTGAGATACACGGCGCCCAAACCGCTCGCTTCGGCGAGCCGGTCCGCACGGTACAGCGGCGAGGGACGGCCCACATAGTCGCGCAGCAGCGATATGAACTCCTCGAGGAAGGTCACATCCTCGATCGCCTCCTGGTAGCTCGTCGCGAGCTCCTGCAGGGCCGGGATCACCGTCTCGGGCACGAAGGTCCCGCCATACGGGCCGTAGAAGCCCTGCGCGTCGGGCGTGGAGTAGGCCATATCGGCCGAGGGCAGCAGTACGTCGCTCATTGAAGTGCTCCTTAGAGTCAGAAACGGTCGTCTGGCATCGGTGCGGGCTCATCGGCGGTGTGCACCGCGGACACGAAGCGCTCGATCAGGCGGTGGTCCTTCACGCCAGGCGCCTGCTCCACACCAGAGGATACATCGACGGCGAACGGCCTCAGAACACCGATGGCCTCGGCGACGTTGTCTGGGCCGAGCCCTCCGGCGAGCAGCACGGGCGCCCACGCGGGGAGCCGACCGGCCACGTCATGCCAGCCGAACGCCTTGCCCGTGCCCCCCTTCTCTCCAGCGACGAGTGTGTCCAGCAGCAGCGCGGAGACGACGCCACGGTATCGCTCGGCGACGGAGGGATCGAACCCCGGCCCTACGCGCAGCGCCTTGATGACCGGCACCGGCGCGGCCTCGCACATCTCCGGCGCCTCGTCACCATGGAACTGCACGGCGGTGAGGCCAAGCCGCGCCACCGCCTCCCAGACATCATCGGCGTGCGCATCGACGAACACGCCCACGCGTGCTACCAGTGGGGGCACGCCGGCGAAGACCGCGGCGGCCTGGTCGAACGTCACCCGCCGCTTCGAGGGCGCGAGGATCACGCCAAGCGCGTCCGCGCCCGCCGCGACCGCGGCAGCAGCGTCTTCCGGCCGGGTGAGGCCGCATATCTTGATACGTGTGCGACGCATGCTACTCCGCCTCGTGGAGTGTGGCGCCGGCGGAGAAGTCGAAGTCCTGCAGCTCGCCAGCGTTGTACTTCTGATAGGCGGCGAGGTCGAAGTGTCCGTGTCCCGAGAGGTTGAACAGGATGACCTTGTCCTCGCCCGCAGCCTGGGCGGCCTTCGCCTCGTTGATCGCCGCAAGGATGGCGTGGCTGCTCTCGGGCGCGGGCAGTATGCCCTCGGCACGCGCGAACTTGACCGCGGCATCGAAGCAGTCGGTCTGATCGACGGCGACCGCCTCGACCTCGCCCTCGTGGACGAGCTGGCTCACGAGCGGCGAGTCACCGTGATAGCGCAGGCCACCCGCGTGGATACCGGCAGGCACGAAGTCGTGGCCGAGCGTGTACATCAGCATCTGCGGCGTCATGCCCGCCTCGTCACCGAGGTCGTAGCGGTACTCGCCGGCAGTGAGCGTCGGACAGGCCTTGGGCTCGACCGCGAGCAGCCGGGCGTTGCTCTTGCCCTCAAGCTTGCGATGGTAGTACGGGAAGGCGATACCGGCGAAGTTGCTGCCGCCACCGATGCACCCGATGACGACGTCCGGCTCCTCCTCGGCAAGCTTCATCTGCTCGATGGCTTCCTGGCCGATGATCGTCTGGTGCAGGCACACGTGGTTGAGCACGCTTCCGAGCGAGTAGTGCGTGCCCGGATCCTTGATCGCAACCTCGACGGCCTCGGAGATCGCGATGCCGAGCGAGCCCGTCGAGTCCGGATCCATCGACAGCACGTGCCGGCCGGCCTCGGTGAGGTTCGTGGGCGAGGCGTGCACGGTGCCACCGTAGGTCTCCATGAGGATGCGCCGGTACGGCTTCTGCTCGTAACTCACTTTGACCATGAACACCTCGACGTCGATACCGTACAGCGCCCCGGCGATCGAGAGAGCGCTGCCCCACTGGCCTGCGCCGGTCTCGGTGGAGATCTTGGTGATACCTTCGAGCTTGTTGTAGTACGCCTGCGGGATGGCGGTGTTGGGCTTGTGCGACCCCGCAGGGCTCACGCCCTCGTACTTGTAGAAGATCTTGATGCCCGCAGGCAGACCGAGATCGCGCTCGAGCTGCTTTGCGCGCAGAAGCGGCGATGGGCGGTAGGTCTTGTACACGTCGATGACCGCGCCCGGGATGTCGATCCAGCGCTCCGGCGACATCTCCTGCTTGATGCATTCGGCCGGGAAGATCATGGCCAGCCGCTCGCCGATCTGATCCATCGTGAGTTCGGTGCCGTCGGGTGCGAACGCCTTCGGCGGCGCCGGCGGGTTCTTCAGATCCGGAATCACGTTGTACCAAGCCTCGGGGATCCTGGTCTCGTCCAGTCCGAATCTCGTCTTGTCACTGCCCATGTCTCTCACTCCTCCCGCCGGAGCGCTGCGCCCCGACAAACCCGTTTCCGTGAGCACTCCGCTCACGGCTGCCGCTGTTCCCTACCGTTTCGAACGTTTCGGAACGCCCGTAAGCTCCCTCACGGCGTCCTCGGGGGCCGGTGATCGCATCAGCGACGTCCCCACGAGGACCGCATCGGCACCCGCATCCGCGGCGGCCTCGACATCGCCGCGCGCCCGGATGCCGCTCGCGGCGATCACGAACAGGTCGCTGCAATAGGCTGCCTCCGACACGAGCTCAAGCTGGGACACCGTGTCCACCTCAAGCGTGTGGAGGTCCCGCGCGTTCACCGCGACGACGTCGGCTTCGAGAGTGCACGCGTGATCCAACTCGTCCAGGTTGGCCACCTCGATGATCGGACCGAGCCCCAACTCCCACGCAAGCTCGACGTAGGCTCGCGTGCGGGTCCCGAGGACGCTGATCATGAGAAGCACCGCGTCGGCGCCACTCGCGCGTGCCATGTAGAGCTGGATGGGGTCCACCACGATGTCCTTGCAGAGCATCGGCAGGTGGACCGCGTCGACCGCATCCGAGAGGTCGGCGAACGAGCCGCCGAAGTACTCGGGCTCGGTGAGCACCGAGATGGCCGCCGCCCCACCGGCGACGTACCGCCGCGCCTGCTTCGCCGCAGAACACTCCGGAGCGATCGGACCCTCACTCGGCGACGCCTTCTTCACTTCCGCGACCACGCCGACATCTCGGCGATCGCGCAGTAGCACGAGATCCTCCTGCGGGCGCGCGTCCCTCCCGCACCGGAGAAGCGTCATGCGCTCCATGTCGGTAAGCGAAGAGAACTGGGCCCGCACCCGCGCCTTGCGATGCTCCACGATGGTATCGAGAACGCTCACGAGGTCTCCTTTGCCAGACGGGCCGAGGTGGATGCCAGCCGCTCGAGTGCCTCGAGTGCGCGGCCCGAATCGATCGACTCCCGTGCGCGGACCACGCCCCCCGCAAGGTCGCTCACCACACCTGCCGCGAGAAGCGCGGCGGCGGCGTTCATCAGCACCACATCACGCCGCGGTCCGTGCTCGCCCTCAAGGACCGCCCGAACGAGAAGGGCGTTTGCGGCCGGATCACCACCGGCGGTGTCGGCCACGGTGCCGCGGGCGATCCCCACCTGCTCGGGTGTGATCTCGTACGTCTGTATACCCGTGCCTTTGGCAGCGTCGAACTCGGCCACCGTGGTGGTGCCGCTTGCCGAGACCTCATCCATCCCCGGATGGCCATGCACCACGAGCACGCGCTCGGCGCCCAGGCGCCCGGCGACCTCCGCGAGGACCGGCACGAGCCTGGGATCGTACACGCCGAGCAACTGGCGCTTCGCGCCCGCCGGGTTCGTGAGCGGGCCGAGGATGTTGAAGACGGTGCGGATGCCGATCTCGCGGCGCGTGGGTCCGGCGTGACGCATGCTCGCGTGCAGTGACTGAGCGAACAGGAAGCCGACACCCACCTCGTCGATGCACCTCGCGATATCGGCGGGGCCGAGTCCGATGTCGACGCCGAGCGCTTCGAGCACGTCCGCGGCGCCCGATGATGACGACACGGCGCGGTTGCCGTGCTTGGCGACCGGCACCCCCGCTCCGGCGACCACGAAAGAGGTGGTGGTCGAGATGTTGAACGTGTGCAGGCCGTCGCCGCCGGTGCCCACGATATCCACGTAGCCCGGTACGGTCGGATGTACGGGCGTGGCATGCTCTCGCATCGCCCGGGCAAAGCCGACGATCTCATCGACCGTCTCGCCTTTCATGCGCATCCCCACGATGAGCGCTGAGATCTGCGAGGGGGTCGCTTCGCCGTCCATCACGATGCCCATGACGCGTTCGGCCTCATCCTCGTCGAGTGAGCCACCGGCCGCGATCCGCGCGATCGCCCCGGAGACCGTGGTCACCTCGGCCATCCGGGCGGATGACCGCTCCACACCGCCGGCGGCCGCGATCGCCGCTGGGACCTCCGACGAAGGGCTTTCCAGCGGCACCTCGCCACACACATCGAGGAAGTTGGCGAGCAGCTTCGTGCCCTCGGGAGTCAGCACGCTCTCCGGGTGGAACTGCACGCCGAAGACGGGCAGTCCGGTATGGCGCGCGGCCTGGATGACCCCGTCGGCGGTGGTGGCCTGCACGACGAGCGGTGCCCGCACGCTCGTCGCGTCCACGCACAGCGAGTGGTAGCGCGTGGCAGTGAACGGGCTCGGGATGCCCGTGAAGAGCCCCGTGCCGTCGTGGGTGATCTCGTCCGTCTTGCCGTGCACCGGCTTGGGGGCCCGGCACACCGTGCTGCCGAAGACCTCGCCGATCACCTGATGGCCGAGGCACACACCGAGCACCGGGACGCTGGCATCGGCGGCAGCGCGCACCACGTCCGCCGAGATGCCGGCCTCGGCTGGCGTGCCAGGGCCCGGCGAGATGACGACGCCCGCAGGCTCGAGCGCGAGGGCCTCTGCTGCGGACAGCGCGTCGTTGCGCTCCACGCGCACATCCGCGCCGAGTGCGGAAAGAAGCTGTACGAGGTTGTAGGTGAAACTGTCGTAGTTGTCGATGACCAGTATCATCGTCCGGCCCCCCGCCCGGCGGAGCCTTCGGTGCCGGAAGCCACGGCCTCGGCCTCGGCGGTCTTCTCCGCCGCCTGGGCATGCATCCCGGCAGCGAGCTCGAGCGCGTGATGCAGGGCGCGGGCTTTGTGCAGACA
The DNA here is from genome assembly GCA_016933785.1 of Coriobacteriia bacterium. Lineage (GTDB taxonomy): Bacteria > Actinomycetota > Coriobacteriia > Anaerosomatales > Anaerosomataceae > Anaerosoma. Next base: position 17,716 of record JAFGAG010000027.1, read on the forward strand.
TTCTTCGTACTCGCGCTCGGGATCGCTGTCCATGACGATGCCCGCGCCGCTCTGCAGGTACGCCGTGCCACCGGTGAGCACGAACGTGCGGATGGTGATGCACATGTCCATGGCACCGTCGACGCCGAAGTAGCCGACCGTGCCGGCGTACGGGCCGCGCGCAGCGGGCTCGAGTCCGGCGACGATCTCCATCGCGCGGACTTTGGGAGCACCGGATACCGTGCCTGCCGGGAACGTGGCACGCAGGGCGTCGAACGCGTCCTTGCCCCCGGCAAGCGTACCGGTGACGTTGCTCACGATGTGCATGACGTGGCTGTAATACTCGACCTCCATGAGCTCATCGACGGTGACCGTCCCGGGCGCACTAACACGCCCGAGGTCGTTTCGGCCGAGGTCCACGAGCATGACGTGCTCGGCACGCTCCTTCTCGTCGGCCAGCAGGTCGGCACGAAGACGGCCGTCCTCGGCAGCGTCCGCGCCACGCGGTCGCGTGCCGGCGAGCGGGCGGGTGAGCACCTGGTCGTCCTCGACACGGACCAGCGGCTCCGGACTGGAGCCAACGAGCGTCACGTCGGTGGTGCGGATGTAGAACATGTAGGGACTCGGGTTGACCGCGCGGAGTACCCGGTACAGATCGAGACCGTCGCCAGCGTACGGAGCGGAGAAGCGCTGCGACAGGACCGCCTGGAAGATGTCGCCTGCGGCGATGTGCTCCCGCACGGCTTCGACCGAGGCCATGAACTCCTCGCGGCTCGTGTGCGCTGTCAGCGGTACCGGCGTTTCCACGCCCACTGCGCCGAGCTCGACCCCGCGTGGTCCCAGGTCGATCCGGGCGAGACAGTCGTCGATACGGCGGAGCGCCGCGTCGTATGCGGGTCCGGGCGCGCCGCCGGGGCGGACCGGGGCGATGACCTGCATCACCCGACGTGCGTGATCGAACGCGACGATGATGTCCGCCATCATGAAGACCATATCCGGGACGCCCAGCTCATCGTTGGCGTGACGAGGGACCCGCTCGAAGCCACTCGCCGCCTCGTAGCCGACGAACCCGACGGCGCCTCCCACGAAGAGCGGCAAGCCGGGAATGCGCGCCACACGGCCGGTCTCGAGCCGCTCGGCCACGACGGTGAGAGGATCGTGGGCGCGCACGCCGTGCACGCCGCCGTTCTCGATCACGACCTCGTCCCCGCGCGCTGTGATGACCTCACGGTCGCCGATACCCAGGAAGCTGTAGCGGCCGAGGCGCTCTCCACCGATCACGCTCTCGAGCAGGAATGCGTTGCGGGCGCCCTCGGCAAGGGCCATGAACGCTGAGATCGGTGTCGCGAGGTCCGCATACACCTCCCGCGCCACCGGCACCACATCGTGATCGGCGGCAAGTGCCACGAACTCGTCTCTGGCGGGCACTATCATCTGGAACTCCTCCCGGCACTCCTGGGAATACAAAAAAGCCCTCGTCCTCTAAGGGACGAGAGCTCTGCTCCCGCGGTGCCACCCTTGTTGCCGACGCCTCCCGGCTCCGGCCACTTGTCCTGCAGTACGCCGACCACGTTCGGTCTTGATACCCGGTCCCTGCTATCGGTGGGCGTCCGCCGGAACTACTAGGCACACTCGCCGTTGCTCCGGAGCCTCAAGGGTCCATTCCTGCCGATCGCTCTCGCCAGGTTTCCACCATCCCCGGCTCTCTAGGCTTTGCTGATCGGAGTACTACTCCCCATCACAGGCGTTGTATGTGATTGAGCCGCACTCTAGCAGGGTCGGTGGCGCGAGTGCAAGTGGGGCGGCTGGAAACCCGCACCGCCGCAGCTCGCGGTATCATGCACACGTCCCCGACCTCACGAACGGATGACGATGCAGAGCGATCCCGCCGAGGTGAAGACCGCGACAACACCTGGCCCCCTGGGAACCTGGTGGCTCGCGATCCGGCCCAAGACGCTGCCTGCCGCAGCATCCAGCGTGATCGTTGGCACGGCGCTCGCCGCCTACGACGGCGGATTTGCGCTCGGCCCGGCGCTCGCGGCGCTCGTGATCGCGCTCTTGCTGCAGATCGGCAGCAACCTCGCCAACGACGTCTACGACGACGAGCGGGGTGCGGACACGGCCGACCGGCTCGGCCCCACTCGCGTCACGCACACAGGACTGCTCACGCGCACGCAGGTGAAGACCGGCATGAAGGTGGTGCTCGGCCTCGCGTTCGTGCTCGGCCTGTACCTGACATGGGTGCGCGGCCCGCTCGTGCTCGTGATCGGCGTGGCCGCGATCATCGCCGCGGTGGCGTACACCGGCGGCCCCTACCCGCTCGGCTACCACGGGCTGGGCGAGGTGTTCGTGTTCCTGTTCTTCGGCCTCACCGCGGTGGTGGGCACGTACTGGGTGCAGACCGGCACGACCACGCCGCGTGTGTGGCTGATGGCCCTGCCGCCTGGCCTGATCATCACGGCGATCCTCGTGGTCAACAACCTGCGCGACATCGAGCAGGACCGGGTTGCTGGCAAGCACACGATCGCGGTACGCCTCGGCGTCCCGGCCACCAAGGCCGAGTACACGCTGTGCATGGCGGGGGCGTATCTCGTGGTTGCCAGCGCGGTCGTCGCAGGCGCGCTCCCGGCGCCCACTCTCACAGTCGCCCTCTCGGCTCCGCTCGCATGGCGCGCCTGGAGGATCGTCGCGACGCAGGCAGGTCGGCCACTCAACGGCGCCCTCGCGCTCACCGGACAGACCGCGCTGGTGTTCAGCGTGCTGTTCGCACTCGGTCTGGCTCTCGTCCGCTAATGCGCAGTGCGGCGCCACCGGGTCGTGAGCCGCTCGGCCAGCTCGATCGCCTCGTAGAGCACGACACCCGAGATCGCCATGGCGAGTATGCCGGCGAACATCCGCGGATACCCGATGCGGCCCCACGCATCCATGATGAACCAGCCGAGACCGTCGGTCCCCGCGATCGACTCCGCCAGGAACAGCACCGCCACCGCGGTACCGGTGCTGATGCGGAGTGCCGTGAAGATGTCGGGGAGCGCCGCCGGGAACACCACATGCCGCGCGATATCCAGCCTGCTCGCCCCGAGCGACCGGACGGAGAGCACCGCGCCCTCGGGCACTGCTCGCGCCGCGTCGCGTGCCGTGAGCAGGATCTGGAAGAAGACGATGGTCGCGATGAGCACGATCTTGGAGACGTCACCCAGGCCGAAGAGCACGAGCAGCACCGGCAGGAACACGACCTTGGGCACTGGGTACGTGAGGAACATGAGCGGCGCAAAGATGCTGTCGGCACGTGGGGAACGGCCGATCGCTAGCCCGAGCGGCACGGCGAGAACCGCGCCGATGACCATCGAGATGCTCACGCGCCACAGCGACAGCAGGGCGTGCACGGTCAGCTCGGGGACAAGCGCCACGAACGCCGGAAGCGCCTCGAGCGGCCCCGGGAGCGCGGGCGACCCGAGGGCGAGCGCGAGAAGCTCCCAGCCGAGCAGGAGTGCCAGTACCGCTATCAGGTAGCCGGCAGGGCGGCTGAGGGGCGTCTTCACGTGCGCACCCCCTCCTCGGCGTGCAACGCGCCCTCGCTCGCGAGGATCTCCCTGAGCTCCGCGCAGCGCTCGTGGAAGACGGGATCGAGCCGGTAGCCTGGCTCACCCGCATCCGGGTTCTCCACGATGCTCCGCACCGCGCCCGGCGACGGTGTCATCACGACGACCCGCCTGCCGAGGAAGACGGCCTCCTCGATCGAGTGGGTCACGAGCACCTGCGCGTGGCCACGGCGTCGCCACAGATCGAGCAGCACGTCCTGGAGGTCCTCACGCCGGAGCGCGTCGAGCGCCGAGAGCGGCTCGTCCATCAGCAGCAGATCGGCGTCGAGCGCGACCGCGCGCGCCAGCCCGACGCGCTGCCGCATACCGCCCGACAACTCACCGGGATACGCCCGTGCGAACTCAGCCAAACCCACGCGGTCGAGCGCCTCCCGTGCGCGCTCGCGGGACTCGCGCCGATCTGCGCCCCTGATCCGCAGACCGAGTGCGGCGTTGTCCTCGGTGGTCTTCCAGGGCAGAAGTCCGTGCTCCTGCAAGATCAGTGAGGTCGCGCGCCGGGGGCCCGCGAGCGGCTGGTCATCGACACGCACCGTCCCGCCCGTGGGTGCCAGCAGCCCTGCCGCCAGCAGGAGCATCGAGGACTTGCCGCACCCGCTCGGCCCGATCACCGCGATCGGCTCACCTCGGCCCACCGCGAGCGAGAGCCCCTCGAGGGCCCGGACCGCACGGTCCTGGCCCTCGTAGCAAAGCGAGACATCCTGCAGTGAGAGGAACGACATCGCGTCGAGGCTACCGATCGAGCAGGTCGGCGGGGGTGACCTCGGCGGTGAGGTACCCGCGCCCGGCCATCCAATCGAGGACCGCCTGCACCTGCTCCGGCGCCGGGGGCTGCGCCTTCGGGTAACTGCTCACCTGGTAGGTGTCGGCGAGCTCCTCGGGCAGACCCGCCTTGCTCACGAGCGTGGAGCGGAAGTCGTCGGGAGTGGAGTTCAGATCGTCGACCGCGAGATCCCACGCAGCGAGCAGCGCCTCCAGCGATGCGGCGCCCCCGGGATCGGATGTGTACTCGCGACTGATCACAAGTACGCTCTGCGAGATATTCTCCGGAGCACCGGTGTCATCGCCGCCGCCCACGATCGTGGCGCCCTGCAGTTCCGCGAGCGTCACGAACGGCTCGGGCAGCGATGCTGCCTTGAGCTGACCGGACAGGAGGAGCTGGAAGCGCACCGGCATCTTGGGAACCTCTTCTTTGACCACGTCTCCTGCAGCCACACCCGCCTCGGCCATGAGCTTGTCGAGTACGTACTCGGTGATCGTCCCGGCAGCGGTACCGACCGGTACGCCCGCAAGGTCCTCGATCGTGGTGATACCAGATCCGGGAGCCGCGACGACGGCGAAGCGACCCTCGGCGGTGTCGGCGCCAAGCATCACGGTGGAGATGAGGACCGGCGTACCCGAGGCGTGCAGCTTGGCCGCGACGATGATGTCGGTCATGAGCGCGTCGACCGAGCCTGCCGTGAAGGCGGCCTGGCACTCCTGTGCGCTCTGGAAGGTCACGATCTCGACGTCGGTGAGACCCGCGCCCTCGAAGTGTCCGCGCTCCTCGGCAACCCAGAGCGGCAGCGCGTCCTGCGTCGCGAGCGTGCCGATGACGAGTGCGACAGGCTCAGACGAGCCGGCCTCCGTTTCCGGCCCGGTCTCCTCGACGGGCGAGCAGCCGGCGAGCGAAAGCGCCAACACAAGTGCGACAGCCAGTGTGGAGCGGATGCTGCTTCCCCTGCTCATGGATCTCGATTCTCCCTGTGATCGCGGACGTGACGATGCATGAGTCTACACGGTTCTGCGACATCGCACCGCCACATCACGGCGTGGCTGGAGCCTCCGGTGATGCGTAGTCCGGGTCTCCAAGGCAGTAGAACGAGCCATCCCGCGAACCCACGTAGATCCGCCCCTGCCAGACGATGGGCGTGGACTCGAAGCTGCCTGCGGCGAAACTCGCGATCTTCTCGACGCCGACGGTCCACTGGTTGCCCGACCGGTCCTTGAGCGGCACGCCGCCCTCGGCCTCATAGTCGATCCTGAAGACGTTCATCGTCGCACCGTAACCGCCCTGGATGATGTAATCATCCACCATCAGTGGCGTGGAGATGCCACCGCCGACGTTCTGCTTGAAGACGAGCTTGGGTGTCGGCACACCGGACTGCGCCTGCGGGCCCGCCACAGTGCCCTCCGTCTCGTCCTGCGAGATGACGTAGAGGTTGCCGTCGATCGCGGTGAACGCCGCAAGCGCGGGCCTCCTGGCATCCGAGCCGTAGGAGTCGTTCACCGCCACCGACCCGATGACACCGCCCTGCCAGTCGGCGAACGTCCGGTTGGCGGTCGGGAAGAACCAGACGACCGCGTCCTCGCCCGGCTTGCGCGGATCGAGCTTGAGCACACCGCCGCTTCCCGGAATGTACTGCTTCTCGACCGCCTGGAGGATATGCCCATCGGAGGTGGTGACCGGGGAGCCGTCAAGATCCGAGCCGATCCAGTGGTCCCAGACCACGGAAAGGTCGTCTTTGTCGAGCCCGTACACGTGACCGGCGCCCGAGGCGAGGTAGATCGTATCGCCGATGACCGATGGCGAGCTCTCGAGCACGAGGTTGCCGCCGTGGGACGACGCGCGCGAATCGCCGAGCAGGACCTGCTCGGCCTTGATGACCGGCCACCGATGGCCATCGCGCTCCTCGGTCTTGGCCGGGTCGATCGCGTACACGTGCCCCGTCTCGATCGCAACGTAGAGGGTGTCACCGATCATCACGGGACTCGAGTCCGCGTCGCGGCTGTAGCTGCGGGTACGCGGAGCGGTGAGGCGCCAGAGCTCCTCCCCGGTCTCGAAGTCGACACAGCGCACAGGTGCGATCGAGGCGTCCGCGATCGAGCGTGGGAAGCCCCTGCGCGAGCCGCACACGACCGCAAGCTTCCCGGTATCGGGCATCCTGAAGACTGTCGGGCTTCCCTTGATGACATCGTCGAACGTGTACGACCACAGCTCCTCGCCGGTCTCGGCATCGATCTTCACCAGGTTGTGGTCGAATCCGCCGACGAGCAGGTAGAGCTTCCCTCCCTCGCGCACGAGCGCTGGCTGGCCCGTCCAGCCGGTACCTGCCCACTGCACCATCCCGCTCGAGCTCGCCGTCCCACCGGTCGTCCCCGAGCCGATGCTCGTGCGCCAGATGACTTCGAGCGTCTCCGGGACCGGCCCGATGCCGTAGAACCGGCGGGTCTCTCCGCCCAGGAACGAAGCGATCTTGATACCGTCAACGTCCGGATTGGGACCGTCAGGCTCGGGGATCTCGATGGTCACGGTGGGCAGGACGGATTCCAGTCGTGGCCTGACCACCGGCGCGACCGCGGACGACTCCGGCGGCACGCAACCCGGCGATGCACAGCATGCCATCACGATCAGGCACACCGCACCAAGCACGCTGCCACGCGCTCGCACGTGGACCTCCTTCGGCTTATGGTCACCGGCACGTTCGTTCATAGTACCCGAGTGCATTCTATATCGCGCCCATGACGTCATCGCGGGTGGTGTCTCCGGCCTGCCCGATCAGCTCCATCCGGGGAGCGCGTGGTGCAGACGGCCAGCCGGTCACATTCGGCCTCGGCACGTACGCCGCCCCCTCGGCGCCGAGCGCCTCGCGCAGGCGTGCGACGCGTCGCATCTCAGGGTCGTCCTCGGGAGCGAAACCATAGCCGGCCCAGCAGAAGAAGAGCTGGGAGTAGGCGTCTCCGGCGGTCGGGACATGATTGTTCCGCTCGAGAACATGCTCGATGGCCCGCAGCATCGAACGCGGGTCCTTGAGCAGCATCATCCCCTCGGCATCAGCCTTCTCGGCAGCCGTCCAGGCCGCCTCCTGGTGGTACCACGACAGGACCTCGGTGACGATCACCGCAAGGCCGTAGAGCAGGAACACGCCCGCGCGGCCGTCATCGGTGACACTTCGCCGTCGTCCACCCAGACGATCGTCGGTGAGGGGGTCTGAAGGCTCGTAGCGGAGGTCGTACTCGCGCATCGCCCAGATCGGGCCCATCAGCGCTGAGACCGCGGTGGCCCAGAGCGTATCGAGAGCGAGCACCCTCGCGATCAGGTTGGCGAAGACCGCGCGCTGCTCATCGATCGTGATCCGCTCCACGAAGCCTGTCGTCACACCGATCCTCGCCCGGTCCGGTGACCGGCCCACCACGAACGCGTTCACCCGCGGCGTATCGATCAGGAACAACGGCGGTGTCTTGGGCAGTCCAGCGGCCAGGGTCATGTCGCGCAGCACGCTCCTCGTAGGGGCCAACCGGCCCCCGGCCACCACCTGCGCGCCGACCCGCTTCACGAGCCAGGCTTCCGAGCGGGACAGACGCGCAAGCGCCCACCCCCATGCGATGAGCAAAGCAGCGGCCCCGGCCACGGCAAGCGGCGTGCGCACCGTCACCGTCGCACCCGAGAGCACGCGGGATGCGAACAACGCGCCCAGCAGCACGGACGAGCCCAAGACGACGAAGAGCACCAGAGCCGTCAGCGAGGTGAACGCGGTCATGAAACCGACGAACCGCCAGCGGTTCCTGGTGATGCGCGCCTGCAGCGGCTCGATGCGCCCGGAACGGACCCCGGGCGCGACGGCGTTCGCGAGTGTTGGCGACGGACGCTGCGCCACCGCCGCCTACTTCTTGCGGCCGTCGAGCTCGGCAGCGAGATCCGCAGGCGTCAAACCTTCGCGCACCATCACCACGAGCAGGTGGTACACGAGGTCGCCGATCTCGTAGCGCAGGTGGTCGAGGTCGCCGTCCTTGGCGGCCATGATCACCTCGCCCGCCTCCTCGGCGATCTTCTTGAGGAGGGAGTCCTGCTTGCCGGTCAGCAGACGCGTCGTGTAGCTCCCCTCGGGGAGGTCGCGTTTGCGCTGCTGGAGCACGTCGAAGAGGCCGTCAATCGACGCGCCGATGGCCGATGAGGACGCCCGGGCTGAAACGGGTGCAGCCGACACCACGGTATCGCCCTCACCCAGGGTGCGGTAGAAGCAGCTTCGCTCGCCCGTGTGGCACGCTCCCTCGCCGGTCTGGTCGACGATCACGAGCAGGCAGTCGGCATCGCAGTCGTACCGGATGCCGCGCACGCGCTGGACGTTGCCGGAGCTCTCGCCCTTCTGCCACAGCCGCTGGCGGGAGCGGCTGAAGAACCACGTGAGCCCCGTCTCCATCGTCCGCTTGAGCGCCTCGGCGTTCATGTACGCGACCATCAGTACGTCGCCGGCACCCTCCTGCTGCACGACAGCGGGGATGAGGCCGTTCTCGTCGTATCGCATATCCTCGATGCCGAGGGAGTCACGCTCGATATCCACTGCTACCTCCGGGTCGGATGTCAGACGTAGTGTAGCGGTGCGGGATGCCCCGCGCAGGTCGAGGTCCGGTCACCGAGCTATGCGGCCCGACCTGGTGGGGTCGTGCGGCACCCCATCGGTGCGTACCGGCCGCCGATGGAGCGCGGTCCAGCCGAACACCATCCCGATCGCCCAGGGCAGCGCGACAGAGACCGCCGCACTCACCCATGCCACGGTCGATGCGAGCGCATCCGGCTGCTCCGCGACCGGCAGCAGCAACACAAGCGAGACCGCAAAGCCCGCTATCGAGCCCAGGCCCACCACGACGCCGGGCCACAAACGCCGTGCCACCATCACCGCCGCCGCGGCGCCGAGCGGTACCATGAGCCACCACGCCACACTCAGGATGCGACCATCGATCGGCGTGATGAACTGGTCGTTGGCGTACGGTGCGAGCGCCGCGATCCCGACGACCGCGGCCGGGAACAGAAGCCCGAGCACGAGCCCCAGGACGATCCTGTGCCAGTCATGCATCTCACTCACCTCGAACCACGCCATGCCACTTGCCGTCGATCGAGTCCACCGCGATCTCGAGCACGCTCGTGATCGCGCACTTCTCTGGTGGTATACCCGCACCGGAGCCTCCGTAGTGGCGCATGATGACATCGAGACCGTGACGCTTCTCCGCGTCATCGCTCAGCAGCCGCGCGGTCCCGTAGCCGATCACGCTCCTGAAGCGCGACGTGTACCCGCAGGGCCGATCGGCGGGGACGATCTCGCCCTCATCGACCTCGAAACACACCCGCGCACCGCCCGTGACAGCTGCGATCCTCCGGCCCTCGCGCGGACCGTGCACGTAGATGCGCCCGCCGTCGTAGCCGAAGTTGACTGGCACCACGTACGGCTCGCCACCCTCGATCAGGCCGAGGCGGAGCACCTCGGCACGTCGCAGGAGCGCGTCGCACTCCCCTTCGGGCATCCGGTGATCCTCGCGTCTCATGCGCCCTCCCCTACGGTGCCACCGACGCTCACAGCCGCACCGGGATCCCGTGAGCGGCCATCGCGTCCTTCACCTGGCGAACGCTGAACTCGCCGAAGTGGAAGACGCTCGCGGCGAGCACCGCGTCGGCGTCCGCTTCGATCACGACCTCGGCGAAGTGGTCGAGCTCGCCCGCACCGCCGCTGGCTATCACCGGGGTGTTCACCGCACGTGTGACCGCACGCGTGAGCTCGATGTCGAAGCCGTCCTTGGTGCCGTCACGGTCCATGCTGGTGAGCAGGACCTCCCCCGCACCGCGGCGCTCCGCCTCGGCCGCCCACGCCACCGCGTCAAGACCGGTGTTGGTCCGTCCGCCAGCCACGAAGACCTCCCAGCGTGCCGGCGACGAACCCGGCACCCGTCGGGCGTCGATTGCCACAACGATGCACTGCGAGCCGTAGATGCCAGCCGTGGTGGTGATGAGCGAGGGGTCGGCCACTGCCGCCGAGTTGATGGCGGTCTTGTCAGCTCCCGCGGCGAGCATCGCGCGGATGTCGGCCGCCGAGCGCATGCCGCCGCCCACCGTGTAGGGGATGAAGACCTCCTCCGCGGTACGGGCGGCCACTTCGAGCATCGACGGACGCTCCTCATGCGTGGCCGTGATATCAAGGAAGACGACCTCATCCGCACCCTCACGGTCGTAGATCGCGGCCAGTTCCACAGGGTCACCGGCGTCGCGCAGGTCGACGAAGTTGACGCCCTTGACGACGCGGCCCTCGTGGACGTCGAGGCACGGTATGACGCGCTTGGTGAGCATCAGCGCTCCCCCGCCGCGATCGCGAGCGCATCTGCCAGATCGATCGTACCCTCGTACAGCGCACGGCCGATGATGACACCTTCAGCAACCGAATCGCCGAGCTCTACCACCGCACGCACATCATCGGGCGTGGACATGCCGCCGCTCACGACGACCGGGAAACCGGCCCCGGCGGCCACTCGCCGGTACGCGTCCGCACTGATGCCGGTACCCATACCGTCACGGCTGATGTCGGTGTAGACGAGGTGCCCGATACCCCGCGTCGCGAGTTCGGCCACCAGATCGGCGGACGGCACGCCAGAGCCCTCACGCCAACCCGCGATCTTCACTTCGCCGTCGCGCGCATCCACGCCCGCCACGACCGCATCGCCAAATGCGGCGACCGCTTCGGCGACGAATCCCTCATCGGTCACGAGCTTGGTGCCGAGGACCATACGCGCCGCACCCGAATCGGCAAGCCGGCGCATCGTCTCCAGCGTTCGGATTCCGCCGCCCGTCTGGACGAGAAGGCCGGTCTCGCGCGCGATGCGCTCAACGACCGTGATGTTGCCGGGAGCGCCGTCCCGCGCACCGTCGAGATCGACCACGTGCACCCACGTCGCACCAGCCTCGGCGAACGAGCGTGCCTGCGCGACCGGATCCTCGTTGTACACGGTCACGCGGCCGTAGTCGCCCTGCGCGAGCCGGACCGCCCGTCCGCCGAGCAGGTCGATAGCGGGAAAGACGATCATCCGTGCACACGCTCCTTCACGATCTCACCGAAGTTGGCGAGCAGTCGCAGTCCTGCCGCGGAAGACTTCTCGGGGTGGAACTGCACCGCATACAGGTCGCCGCGGCCTACCGCCGCCGCGAAGTCGATACCGTACGACGCAGCACCGATGATCCACGACGGGTCGGCGGGTCGCAGGTGGTACGAGTGCACGAAGTAGAACGCAGTGTCCTCCGGGATACCGTGAAACAGGCGGCTCTCACGCGGATACGCGACCGTGTTCCAGCCGATGTGCGGCACCTTCACGCCGCCCGGCAACCGCTCGCACGTACCCGGGATCACCCCGAGCCCTTCCCACTCGCCGTCCTCGAGACCGACGGCGGCGAGCAGCTGCATCCCGAGGCAGATGCCGAGGAACGGCACGCCTGCCCCCACGCGCTCGAGCAGCACCTCGCGGAGCCCGCTGTCGCGCAACGTGGCCGCGGCGTCGCGGAACGCGCCAACGCCCGGCAGCACGAGGCCGTCGGCGGCTGACACGACCGCGGGATCTGACGTCACGACGATGTCGGCCACCCCCGCGTGCTCGAAGCCCTTCTGCACGCTGCGCAGGTTGCCCATCCCGTAATCGATGATCGCGATCATGCGCGGACTCCAACGACGGGTGCAGGGCTCCGGAAGGCCCCGTGCTCAGACAGTCCTCGACGGGGGCCCGCAGACGATGTGGCGCCCCACAGGGCCCCCACATCGCCCTTCCCCGCCTGCGGAACTGCGCGCGGTGGCCTTCCGGAGCCCTGCACCCTCACAGTGACCCCTTGGTGCTCGGCACGCCGGTGACGCGGGGGTCGATCTCCACCGCTTCACGCATGGCGCGCGCCAGCGCCTTGAAGGCCGCCTCGATGATGTGATGCGCGTTCTCGCCCGCGAAGGCCATCACGTGCACGGTGATGCCCGCGTTGGAGGCGAACGCGATCAGGAACTCCTTGGCGAGCGTCGTGTCGAACGTGCCGATGAGTTCGATCGGCACCTCGACGTCATAGTGCAGCTGACCGCGGCCGGAGATATCCACGGCCGCGAGTACGAGCGCCTCGTCCATCGGCATGAAGACCGACCCGAAGCGCCTGATGCCCGCCTTGTCACCGAGCGCACGCGCGAAGGCCTGACCGAGACAGATGCCCACGTCCTCCACAGTGTGGTGTGCGTCGACGGCGAGGTCTCCCTCGGCATCAACCTCGAGATCGAACAGCCCGTGGCGTCCGAACGCCTCGAGCATGTGGTCAAAGAACGGCACGCCGGTCGCGACGCTCGTCGACCCCTCGCCGTCGAGCGCGAGCGTGAGCGTGATCTCCGTCTCGGAGGTGACCCGTTCGATCGTGGCTATCCGGGTCACGTCACTCACCTGTCCTCTCGAGGTGGCGGTTGGCCGTAGCGTTCATGCCGAAGTGCGCTGACGCGTGCTTGCGCGCGATGATCTCGTCCATGGCGGAGAGGAAGCGATCGATCTCCTCCTCGGAGCCGACCGTCACACGCAGACAGTCCTCGAGTCCCGGGGTGCGCGAGAAGTCGCGCACGAGGATCGAGTGGTCGTGCAGAAGATCGCGCCATACGGCAGCTGCCTGCGGGACCCTGAAGAGGATGAAGTTCGCCTCCGAAGGGTATACCGAGACCTCGGAGATCTCCGCAAGTCCGTGCACGAGCCGGTCACGGTTTCGCATCGCCTCTCGCACGCCCGCCTCGAAGACCACGCGCTCGCGGAACGTGAGCGCCGCGGCCACCTGTGTGAAGCGGTTGACCGAGTACGGCTGCCGGACCTTGGTGAGCTGACGCACCACCTCGGGGTCGGCGAGCAGGTAACCGGCGCGCAACCCCGCAAGCGAGAACGCCTTGGAGAACGTCCGCAGGATCGCCAGGTTCTGGTGGCGTGCCATGTGCGGACGCATCGTCTGACGGCTGTACTCGAAGTACGCCTCATCCACGAGCACGAGCGCATCCGTGGCGCCGAGCAGGTCGATCAGGAGCGTCTCGGGTGTCATGGTGCCGGTGGGGTTGTTGGGGTTGGAGATCACGATGATGTCGGGGTCCTGCTCGGCGACCGCCTGCATGAGCGCGGGCCCATCGACCTCGAACTCGGGCGTGCGCGGCACCTCCACCA
>JAFGAG010000028.1 GCA_016933785.1 Coriobacteriia bacterium
AGCCTGGAGATGCTCCCCAGGGGGCTGTCGTGGACCGGAGTTCGATTCTCCGCGCCTCCACCACACGCAACCACGCGCTCGTCCGCACACGCGGGCGGGCGCGTTCGCGTGTCCTGGCGGCTGTGGCCCGTGGCGACGTCTACTCCTCGCGGCTGTCCACCCTACCGCGCGTGCGCTTGACTCTCGCTCGCTTACGCTTGGCCTCTACCTGTCGCGCCTTTGCGGCCCTGCTCTTGCGCGTCGCGACGCGCTTGGGCGCGTCGAGCGCCGCGTTATGCGCCTCGAGCTTGTCGCGCAGACGCTCGAGGCATGCACGTTTGTTCTGAAGCTGGCTGCGTTCACGGCGGCCCACGACGGTTATGCCGCTCGGCCGATGGCGCAGCCGGACTGCACTATCGGTGGTGTTCACGCTCTGGCCACCGGCGCCCGTGGCACGGAACACCCATACATCGCATTCTGCGAGGAGGGCGTCATCGTCGGCGGGAATGTCGTAACGGGTGTCCACGGATCCATGATACCTGCAGTCCCGAGAGGTTCGCGCGCCACGGCAACGGCCGAGTGACGCACGGGCGGGGGAGGCCGCTCCTATGGCATACTCCCCTCATGCCGGAAGACACCCGATACGGCTTCCCGCTGGAAGCGTGGGAAGCAGCGAAAGCCCAGGCCAACGCGCTGCTCGAGCAGGTCGCGCGCGACAGGGGCACGATCACGTACGCGGAGATATGCCGTGAGGTCGAGCCAATCGAACTCAAGCCATTCTCGTGGGCGATCATGGGATTTCTGAACGAGATCTGCACCGAGGCCGATGCAGCGCATGGCATCATGCTCGCTTCACTGGTCGTGCGTGCCGACACCCGGATGCCCGGTGATGGCTACTTTCGCAATGCAGCGCGGCTCGGCCGTGACGTGTCGGATCCGGAAGCGTACTGGCGCTCCGAGGTGGAGCGCATCTACGACGTCTTCTCGCCTGGAAGGTAAGCGATGCCCGAGTTCCTCTCCGGCCTCCCCGAGTGGCTCAAGTACGTGTTCGTGTCGTGGATTCCCACGATCGAACTTCGTGCAGCTATCCCGTGGGCGGTTGCCGCCGGTGAGCAGGTCTACCTGCCGATCATCTACCTGGCGAGCCTGGCGATCTTCTGGCCCGGCTACTACTTCCTCGAGTTCGTCTACAAGCGATTCCCCCAGGAGGGCTGGCTGCACCGCAAGTTCGAGAAGATCCGCGCCAAGGCGCATCCTCTCGTGGAGAAGTACGGCTTCATCGGCCTGGCGGTCTTCGTGGCGGTTCCACTGCCAGGCACCGGTGCGTACGCGGGCACGGCCGCCGCATGGCTCCTCGACATGGAGCCCAAGCGCGCTTTCCTGGCTGTGTCGCTCGGTGTCACGAGCGCCTTCCTCATCGTGTGGGGCCTCTCTGAGGCCGTCGGCTTCGGCATCCGCAGCATGTAGCGATGGAGTGCCTGCCCCTCAGCGAGTCGCCCTTCCCGTTCGGGCTCACGTTCGTCCCGTCTGATGTGCTCGGCGCGGTCGGAGGTGCGGCAGCCGCCACCGATGATCCCGCGTTGCGCCTTGCCGATGCGAGCGTGGCTCTTGGCGCGTCGTTCGCGTTCGTTCCGGCCAGCGAGCCGTGGGCCGAGGCTGCTGTGGCGGCCCTCGCCGAACGGGATGTGGCGCCGTTCTGGGTGGTGGATGGCCCGCTGTGGCCGGTCGTGCTCGAATACGGAGAGCTCGCAGGACTGCGCGCCACCCTCACCGATCCCGGGCTGATCGGGTCGGGGATCGACGGGCGGCTGGAAGACGTGCTCGATCAGATCGCGGTAGGGGCGCGCCTGGGCGCACGCGCGATCGTCATCGCCGAGGATCTTGCCGGCTCGGCCGGGCCGCTCGTCGCCCCGGACTTCGCGATCGCGGAGCTCCTGCCGAGGTATGCACGCCTCGTGCAGGCCGCGGGGGCGCTCGGCCTGTGCTGCGTCCTCCACTCGGACGGGGACATACGCCCGCTGCTCCCGGCCATCGCCCGCGCCAGCTTCGTGGCCGTACATGCCGGTGGAGGGCTCGACTTCGAGCGGTTCGACAAGCTCTTCTGGTCGGCACGTGCCGCACGGCTCGCGGTCATCGGCGGGCTGCTCACCGGAGAACTCGGACACGAGATACGCGCCGAGGCGATCGGAAGCACGATCGGCGTGATCGCAGAGGAGGGCGGCCTGCTCGTCGCCGATGATGGCGGTATCACCACGCACGAGCAGATGCGTGGCCTGATCGCCGCGCTCCGGGCGGCGCGCTCCATGTGACAGCAGCCGGGTGGCTCCTACCGCGCACCCAGGCAGTACAGGAAGCCGTCACGGCAGCCGACGTACACGCGGCCTTCCCAAATGAGCGGCGTCGACTCGAACGGACCGTCAGCGGTGAACGTGTCGATCTCGGTCGCCGAATACCGGGACCCTTCGGTGACGATGGCGTACAGGTGCACCTTCTGGTCGAGTCCCACGGCCACCATCCGGTCCTCCGTCATCGCAGGCGTCGAGATGCTGCCCCCGACGTTTCCCCTGAACACGAGCGCGGGGCGGGGATAGCGCGCCACATCATCTGGACCGGCGTTTTCGCCGTCGGTCATGTCGGTCCGCACCATGTAGACGGAGCCGTCCACGCTGCAGAAGGCGGCGAGCGGCGCATCCGGGTGTAGGGCCACCGAGCCGACGACCCCGCCGGCCCACTCGCCGACACCGCGGTCAGCGGTCTGGAAGAACCACACCACCGCGTCGGCGGGCGGCTTCTCAGGATCGAGCAGGAAGACACCGCCGTGGTCGACGTACTGTCGCTCCATCCCCACGAGGAGCTTCCCGTCGGGCGTCACCACGACCGTCGCGTCGAAGTCTCCCTGAGCCTCGAAGTCCCATTCGATCGCGAGCGTCTCCCGGTCAAGCCCGTACACGTGGCCTGAGCTCGACGCGATGTAAATCCGGTCGCCGAGGACGGCGGGTGATCCCTCAAGAGAGAGGTTGCTCCCATTCTCCTGAGCGTGCGACGCGACGTCCTCCGGTGACCACAGGGGCGGGGAGCTGGCGAGGATGCTCGGCATCGGATGGCCACCGGGACCCGGGATCAGGTCCTCAGGGTCGAGTGCGAGCACGTGACCGGGCTCGACCGCAACGATGAGCCGCCCATCGAGCCAGAGCGGGCTGGCATCGACGTCCTGGCTGTAGTTCTCGGTTCGTGGCACGGGCAGCCTCCAGAGCTCGGCTCCGGTCGCGAACGAGAACGCCCGCAGAGGGGCTATGGCGGAATCGCCGATTGCAAGTGTCGCGCCGCGGCGCGAGCCGGTGACGACCACGACCCGGTCGCCTGCCGGCCGCCGTGGATCGTGGTAGACGGTGTTGGTGCCCTTGACGACGTCGTCGAGCTCGGCCCTCCACGCCACCGTTCCGTCCAGTGCATCGATGCGGCGCAACCCGTGGTCGTAGCCGCCGACGACGAGAGAGGGAACGTCGTGGTCGAAGGTGAGCGTCGGCTGTCCGGTCCATCCGGTACCCGACCAGGTCACGCTGCGGCCGTCAGGAAGGATCGTCGGTCCACTTCCGATCTCGAGTTTCCAGAGCACGTCGAGTGCGTCCGGCCCTTTCCCTATCCCGGTGACATCTCGGCGAGGTCCACCAAGGTAGGTGGGGTGCGCGAGGACGATCGCGTCATCAGCGGGGGTGGGTACCGCCTGCTCGGGCGGTACCGCGGGCGACTCCTCGCTGTCCGCCCCGCATGCGCGGATCCCAAGGACGATCGATGCGGTCAGTACGCCGAGACCGAGGATGAGGACGATCGCGCGCCACGACACATGCCGACGTGAAGGGCGCATGGTGCTCAGAGCACCGACCGGGGTACGGCGGGGTCTGTATGTGTACGGCGGCTTCCGTGTCATGGGATTCATCGTACGGCAAACGTGCCGGGACACGGAGGCAGCTGATCACCCGGGACGGTACCCGCATGAGGCTGCGCGCGCGAATGACGAGGGCGCCGGTCTCCCGACGCCCTCGTGCGATGCGGAACATTCACCGTGCCTTGACGCTACTCAGTGGCTTCGGCGCCCTTCTGGTTGCCGGGGAGCGGCATGGCCGCCACGACAAGGTCGATCACCTGCCAGATCTCCATGCCGAGTTCGTGGACCTCGTTGAGCTCCTCGATCTGCAGGCGGCAGTTCTCGCAAGGGCACGCGAGCACGCTTGCGCCACTCGCCTTGAGCTGTTCGACCTTCTTGGCGCCCGATTTGAGCCGGACGTCCTTGAACTCCTCCATGGCCACGATGCCACCGCCACCGCCGCAGCACCACTGCTCCGCGCGGTTGGGGGTGAGGTCCACGAAGTTGTCCGTGACGGCCTTCACGATGTCGCGCGGCTGCTCGAACTTGCCGCCGTTGCGGCCGAGCTGACACGGGTCGTGGTAGGTGACCTTGCCCTCGATGAGACCCTTGTCCACCGTGATGCGGCCTGACTTGATGTAGTCGTCCACCTTCTCGAGTATGTGGGTCACCTTGAAGGGCATCGGCTCCTTGCTCCACGCCTCGTAGAAGAACTCGGCGACGCGGTAGGCGTGCCCGCACTCGGGCACCACGATCTCCTTTACGCCGAGGCGCTTGGCCTCGTCGATGTAGCGCTTGGTGATCAACCGCGCCTTCTCGGTGTCGCCGTAGAAGAAGCCGTAGTTGGCCGCCTCGAACATCGAGATCGTCCAGTTCTCACCGGCCTCCTCGAAGATGACCGCGGCCGGGCGGATCGAGTGTGCACCGGCGAGTGCCACGTAGAGCACGTCGGCGCCCTCCTTATTCACGTGCACCCTGTGCTCGGGGTCGCCGGTGATCGCGCGGACCTCCTCGGAGATGTCGTCGAACCCGGAAAGCATGACGCCCTCGAACATCGCGGCGTTGTCGCCCTTGAAGATGGCGGCATCCGCGAGCTGACCGAGCATCTCGTTCCCACGGCCGGCGGCGATCAGGATCGCCTTGGCGACCGAGAGGATCCACGCCGTGTCGATCGAGAAGGGACAGTAGTACATGCAGCGGCGGCAGCCGGTGCATGCGTACGTGGAGTCGTAGAGCTCGTCGAGCAGGTTGTCATCGGGCTCGCGCGCCTCGTAGAGCGCCGGCATGAAGCGGCCCGCCTTGTCGAAGTACCTCTTGTAGATCTGACGGATGAGCTCCGCGCGCCGGGCGGGCAGGTACTTGAAGTCCCCGGTGCCCACGTACTGGTGGCACGCATCCTTGCAGATCGCGCATCGCGCGCAGATGTCGATGTACTGCTTGAGCTGGCGGTTCATCTTCTTGTCGATGACCCCGGTGAGCGTCTCGAGTTGCACCTTTTCCATCGTCACTCACTCCTCACGTAGTTCGCGGCGAATGAACCGATGGTGTGCACGAGTTTGCTGAACGGGAAGTAGATCAAGAAGAGGTCCGTGAAGAGCATGTGCGTTCCGAGCGACCACCCGACGTTACCCGAGAGCAGCTTCTCCGGGAACATCGGCTTGAACGCGAGCAGGCTCCTGAACCACTCCTGGTACGTGTCGGCGTGGATGAAGCCGCCGTACACGAAGCGCAGGTGGTCGCCCATGATGATCACACCGAAGAGCAGGAACAGCAGCAGGTAGTCTTCGGGCACCGAGAGGTTCTTGTACGGGCCGAAGGTGCGCCGCACGATCCAGAAGATGACGCCCACGAGCATGAGTGTGCCGGCGATGGAGCCAGCGTAGGCGGCGAAGGTGTTCATGGCGTGCTCGCCACCCAGCAGTTCGGGCAGGATCGGGTACTCACCGAGGATGCGCAGGTGTCCCACGAAGGCCGCAAGCGCAGCCACGTGGAAGATCATCGCGAAGATCCACATCTTCGGCTCGATCTTGGCCGAATGCGGCGCGATGAGCGTGTCCTTGAGCATCTTGAAGAACCGGCCGGACTTGGTTGCCGGCTTGGGGAACATGCCGAGGCGGACCGGGGACTTCGGGGTGGTCGCCCACTGGTAGATGCGAAGCCCCATCCCCAGTACGAACACCGCGATGCCCAGATACACCCCCCACACCGAGGTTATCCAGAGGTAGGTTTCCATGATCGGCGGGTGCCCCTTACTACTTGACGCGCTTGACGAGGAAGACGAACTCGGAGCCCTGCTTGTCGGCGGACACGACCTCGTTGCCGGTCGACTGCGCCCACGCGGGGATGTCAGCCATGGCGCCGGGGTCGGTCGCGACGGCGCGGATGATGCCGCCCACCGGGACGTTGTTGATGTTCTGGCTCACCTTGACCATGGGGAGCGGGCAGAGCAGACCCTTGAGGTCCAGTTCCAGGTCGACCTTGGTCTCGTCAGACATGATGGTTCCCTTCTGTCAGTCACGCGCCGGGTGACGCGCGATCCGTCTCAACCGTCCGCCGGCGTGGCGGGCGGATACTTCCTACACGGTCGGTGCTAGATGAACAGCTGGATGTCGGCGTTCTGCGCTTTCAGCAGGAAGAAGCCCACGCCGACCGGATCCTGCACACCATCGATGAAGGTCTCCTGAGGTATCTCCATGACATCCATCGACATCTGGCAGGCGTAGAGGCTGACACCCAACTGCACGGCCAGATCGCGCATCTCGGAAAGCGACTGGACGCCGTGTGACTTCATCATCTTGTTGAACATCCAGCGGCCCATCCCGCCAAAGGCGAACTTGGAGGGGTGGGACTTCTCGATGCCTCCGCCGTACATCAGGCCGACCATCTTGCCGAAGAACGTGCTCCCCGTGCGAACGTTCTTCTTAAGCGCACGCAGGCCCCAGAACGTGAAGAACATCGTCACGTCCATGCCCATCGCGGCCGCACCGTTCGCGATGATGAACGCGCCTGTCAGCTTGTCGAAGTCACCGCTCATCACCACCATCGCCAGACTCTTCTTGCCGTTCTCGTCCACAGTTGCCTCCCTCTTGTCAGTGTTTCGTGCCATTTGCAGCAGCCGCGGCGCGTCTGCCCTCAGCCCTCGGTGCCGTCGGCCACATCCTTGCGGCCATCGATGATGTCCTGCATGACCTCGGTGATGAGATCGAATGCCTGGATGATCTTGGGGTTGGTGATCGCGTAGAAGATGCGGTTCCCCTCGCGGCGCGTCCGGACGACACCGGAGGACCGAAGGATCGCAAGGTGCTGCGAGAGTGTGGCCTGGGGGATGGCTGTCCGTTCATGGATCTCCGTGACGGTGATCTCACCGTCGCGAAGCGCGCTCAGTATCATCTGGCGCTTCGCGCTCGCGAGGGTCTTACACAGGTCCGAGTGCAGGCAGAAGAACTCGCTCTGGTCCACAACTCCTCCAGTACATTCGAATATGCGCATGTACTACGCTGGCAACACTAAGACAAATTAATGTAGAGCGCAAGGGAATTTCAGGAGAATTGCGCAATGAGGCTCCGTCTGCCCGTTCGAGTCGGTGCGTGCCCAGCTTGAGCACCGCCCGCGACGTGCTACGATTGTCGAGCAGCTGGTGATCAGTCGGCTGTATCGGTGCTTCCTGGTATCCGGCGGCGATCAGAGGGGTGCGACCTGTGGCGCTCGAGGGCAACCTCAGAGACTTCTCAATCGCGGACATGTTCCGTCTGCTCGCCACCGGTCGTAAGACGGGTACGCTGCATCTGGAGAGACCCGACGCACAGGGCAAGGTATGCTTCAAGAAGGGTCGCGTCTTCTTCGCCAGCTCGAACTGGCATCGCGAGTCGCTCGGCAGGCGTCTTGTGAAGGCGGCCGTCATCTCCGAGAAGCAACTCCGGCAGGCGCTCGGCCTGCAGAAGATCCAGAAGAAGGAGAAGGCGGGGCGCCGTCTCGGGCAGATCCTCGTCGACGAGGGCTATCTGGACGGGCGCGTGCTCGAGTCTTTCATCCAGGAGCAGATCAACGACACGCTCTTCGACCTTTTCCGCTGGGAAGAGGGAGAGCTCAGGTTCGAGCCGGACGAGACGTGTGATGACGAGGACATCGGCATCTCCGTGTCGGTTGAGAACATCATCATGGAGGCTTCACGGCGTCTTGAACTGTGGAGCCGCATAAAGCAGAAGATCCCGAACATGGACACCGAGTTCATCATGGCGTCCGCGCCCGGAGACAAGTCGATGGAGATCCATCTCAAGCCCCGCGAGTGGATGTTGCTGTGCTATCTGCATGGTGGCCGCTCGGTCCGCGAGCTGGTGGACCTCACCGGCTACAACGACTTCGAGACCGCCAAGATCCTCTTCGGGATGCATGCGGCCGGCCTCATCGAGCGCATCGAAGAGGGTATGGGCGCCTCATGATGATGCTCGGGGTGGCCAGATGCTGAACGAAGGCTTCGCCAAGGACCTGGATGTCGAGGAGTTCCGCCGATTCCGGGACCTTATCCACCGTCACTCCGGGATATACCTCGAAGAGTCCAAGCTCGACTCGCTGCGGATCTCGCTCGTGACGCGTGCGACCCGTCTCGGCTACTACACGTTCGGCGAGTACCTCGATGCGCTCGGCCGGGATGAGCGCGAGTTCAACGAACTCCTGAACCTCGTCACGATCAACGAGACGAGCTTCTTCCGGTTCCCGGGACAGTTCGATGCGCTGCGCGACGAGGTGCTTCCGGAGATCATGGGCTCGCGGCCCGTGGGCAAACGCGATCTGCGCATCTGGTCGGCCGGGTGCTCGACCGGCGAGGAGCCGTATTCTCTGTCGATGCTGACACTCGACATGGGGCTTGGCGCGAGCGGGTGGAGCCCACAGATCCTCGGCACGGATGTCTCCACGAAGGCTCTCGGGCGCGCCCGAGCGGGCGTCTACGGACGGCGCGCGATGATGAACGTGCCTCCTGACGTGGTGCAGCGGCACTTCGATCTCACGCCAACGGGTGACTACCGGGTCAACGACCGGGTGCGTGCCCAGGTGGACTTCGGCTACCAGAACCTGATCAAGGAGCCGTACCCGCTGTCACTCATGGGCAACTGGGACGTCATCTTCTGCCGGAACGTGACGATCTACTTCCGCATCGAGTCCACGCGCCGGGTCGTGCGCAACTTCTATGACAGCCTGAACGATGGCGGGTATCTGTTCATCGGGCACTCAGAGACGCTCACCTCGATCAGCGATGATTTCGAGCCTGTGGAGATCGGCGGTGTCTTCCTGTACCGGAAGCCACCAGCCAAGCCGCTCTTCACGAGGGGGAGGCCGGCGCGCCTCACCGGTGAGAGCCGGCCGAAGGTCTCCGGGCCGGCTGGACTCACCGCGAGCCGATCAGTGCGGACGCCTCCGGAGGCCAAGGTCCCGGCACCACGCCAACGCCGCCAGACACCGCCAGCGGAGCCGCCCGTCGCGCCAGTCGCGTCACCTGCGGTGGCGGACACGGAGGAGAGTATCGAGGCGAGTCTGCAGCGTGCGCGCACGGACATGAAGGAGGGGCGTCCGGCGCAGGTGATCGTTGCTGCTGATCGGGTGCTCGAGCGTGACCCCAACAACGCGGACGCACACCTGCTGGTTGCATACGTCCATGCGGACACGGGTGACTACGATGAGGCGCTCGCCGCATGTCACCGGGCGCTTGCCATCAACCCGCTGCTTCCGGTGGCCCGCTACATCCTCGGCATCATCCACCAGCGTCAGGGTGACGCGGTCCGTGCGATCAGCGAGTTGAAGAAGACAATCTACATCGACGCCGATTTCGCACTTGCACACCTGAACCTCGCGAACATCTACAAGGCGCAACGCCAGTTCGATCTGGCCGCCAAAGAGTACGAGAACGCGCTGCGGGCGCTCAAGAAGAGTCCCGATGGCGACTGGACGGAGTTCTCCGGCGGGTTCCAAGCGGACCTGCTGGCCAGGACGTGTGAACGGAGTCTGATAGAGTGTCGGAAGACGGCTGGCAAGGGATAGTCGAGCCGGTCGTGGCGGCACAGCCATCAACGTGGCGTGCCCCCTAGGCAATCGGGAGGGAGACTCGTATGGCAGGCGCGCGGATCCTCGCGGTCGACGACAGCCCTACCATCCTCGAGATGATCAAGGCGATCCTTCTCGCGGGTGGCTACGATGTGATCACCGCTTCAGACGGCGCAGAAGCGCTCGAGACCGCGCGAGCCGAGAAGCCCGACCTGATCTTGCTGGACGTGATGCTCCCGAAGCTTGATGGCTATCGAGTGTGCCGTCTGCTGAAGTTCGATCAGAACTACAAGCAGATCCCCATCATCATGCTCACCGCCAAGACGGAGGAGCAGGCGATGGCGACCGGCATCAGAACTGGCGCCAACCAGTACCTCACGAAGCCTGTCGAACCCGACACGCTGCTCGCCGCGGTGGCGGAAGAGCTGTCCAAGGCGCAGGGTTAGGGGAGCGCCGATGTCGCCGGGTAGCGGGATCTCCCGCCGGGTCCTCGACGGCCTCGTCGAGGCCGGTCTGATGACTGCCGAGCAGGCGGGCGGCGTTGTCGATGCCGCACGTGCCGCAGGGACGCACGAGGGTACCATCCTCACGGAGCGTGCATACGTGAGTCCCTTTGACGTGATGTCCGTTCTGGAGCACGAGATGGGTGTCCCGCAGGTCGATCTGGCGAGTTACGCCCCTGAAGACGACGCGCTCGCGCTCGTGTCCGCCTCGGTCGCCCGGTCGTACAGGGCACTCCCGCTCTTCGAGATCGAAGGCATGCTCACGGTCGCCGTGGGTGACCCGATGGACGTGTTCGGTCTCGATGCGGTGTCCGGTCTCATCGGGCTCGAGGTCGAGGCGGTCCTTGCGGATCCTGTGTCGGTCGACAACGCGCTCGACCAGTACTACGGGGCTGCCGCCGATGCGACGGCCGAAGGCCCGTCGACGCCGCTGGCGCCGGGGGGGATCTCCGGGGACGGAGAAGTCGTAGAGGCCTCTGACTTCTTCGATGAGCCGCTCGACCAGACGCCCGCCGTCCCCGTCGCACCCGTCGAGGACAGCGCACCGGTCGAAGCCCCCGTCGCGATCAGCGAGACGATGGAGCAGATGGCCGCCGAGCAGACGGCGCGGAGCGGTCCTGCCGCGATCGATCTCGACGTGCTCGCGGTGGCCGACACACGCAAGGTCGCCGTGCTGGTGGCCGACATCCTCGATCACGCGGTGGCCCGAGGTGCGAGCCGCATCCACCTCCTGCCGTACAAGGACGACTTCTTCCTGGTGTACCGGATCAAGGGTGGCCTCGAGAAGATCGCCTCAGCACCTCTTTCGATGCAAGGCGGGCTGGTCGAGGGGTTCAAACAGTTCGCGCACCTTGGCGGTGTGCCTGCCACGCGGCCGGCCCTCGGCAGGGTGCACACCCACATCGGCGACAAGGACCTCGTGCTCACCGTCTCGGTGGTGCCCACGATCTCGGGCCAACGGCTCGTGGTCTCGCTCTCGGCGTTCAAGCCGCAGCCGCGGGGCCTCGAGGAGCTCGGAGTCTCAGATGCAGAGGCCCGCGCACTCCGCGCGATGGTGGAGCGCGGTCGTGGCATCCTGCTCGTCTGTGCTCCCGTGGCCGGCGGAGCGAGCGCGACTTACTACGCGCTTCTCGCGCATGCGGCCTCGGCGGGGAAGACCGTCTACTCGGTGGAACAGTCGATCGAGCACGAGATTCCTGCGGTGGCGCAGGTGATGATCGAACCGGGCGGTCTCTCGTCGGCCGCGTACATCGCCGCGGGTATGCGACAGGACACCGACGTCATCGCCGTGGACGGGCTGCGCGGTGTCGAGGACGTCCATCTTGCGGTCGAGGCGGCGGGCATGGGCAAGTTGGTGGTAGCCACCTTCCCGGCCGCCGACATCGCCTCGGGTGTCTGGCGCATGCTTGAGCTTGGTGCCGAGCCCCACAGTCTGGCTGCGGCGCTCACGCTCGGTGTCGGTCAGCGGCTCGTTCGGCTGAACTGCCCAAACTGCTCCATGGAGACCGATGGGCAGCTCGCGTCGCGTATCCCTGGCGCCCCCGTCGGGCTGCACGACAAGGCCGGCACAGGGTGCCCCAACTGTGGCAAGAGCGGATTCCGGGGAGCGACAGCCATCCACGAGGTCCTCCCGTTCACCGAGCCTGTACGCGCCGTCGTCGGCAGGGCTACGGGCGCTGCCGACATCTCGGCTGCGGCGGCCGCGGCGGGTATGCGGCCACTTGCCGCCGCCGGGCTATCAAGGGTCAAGACCGGCGAGGTCAGTGCCGAGGAACTGAACAGAGTCCTCCGCTTCACCGGGTGAAGGAGCCGCAGGTGCCGCCACGTGATCCGACCGACGAGCAAGGAGTCCAACCGGTGCTGCTGACCGATACGGAGACCGAGACGCCCTCACCGGGCGGTCTTGATGCGCTTGACGAGACGCCAGCGGCACGCGTGATCGAGCGCGCGGTCGCGTTCCGCCTGGCGGGCCAGCTCTACGGTCTGCCGATCGACGTCGTCCAGGAGATCCAGCAACTCGCCGAGCTGCTGCCGCTGCCAGACGACGCCCCCGCGCTCGTCGGGCTCATCGAGCTGCGTGGCGCTGTCGTCCCCGTGCTCGACCTGCGCTCGCTGGTCGGACTCGAGGACGCGCCATACACGCTCGAGACGCCGATGGTGTTCTGCAGGGCAAGCGGACACCAGGTCTGCTTGGTCGTCGACAGTGTCGAGGACGTCGTCGATCTGCCGCCCGATGGCGTGCAACAGCCGTCCGCTCTCTACACGCTCGCCGACAGGATGCTCGGCACGGTGAAGCTCGGCCAGGGCGTGCTGATGCTCCTTGACATCGACCGGCTTGTTCCTACGGCGGCTCTTGCCGTGGCCGAGGCGCAGGAGGTGGTCGACCGATGAGCGCACACGAGCTGATGACGGCCAACGCACTCGTGTCGGCGCAGGCGACCGAGATCCTGCGACGCAGGGCGGCTTCGCTCGCACAGGCGCCGGACGACGCGGTCTCGGTCGAATCCACCGGTCTCCTGAAGTTCAGGCTCGGGCAGGAGTGGTATGCGGTGCCGATCGCGATGGTCCGCGAGATCCACAACGAATATGCCATCACCCGCATCCCACGGGTGCCCGACTACATCCTGGGCGTGGTCAACGTGCGAGGCGAGATCGTCTCGGTGACCGATCTCGCCGCTCTCATCCGCGTGCCGAGCCGGGTTGCGCTCGACATCGACGATGAGCTGCCGTCGGCCATCATCGTCGCCAATGAGACCTGCGTCTCAGCGCTCGTCGTGGACGAGATCGGCGACATCATCGACGTCGCCCGGGAGGCGATCGAGCCGCCGCTCTCCACGCTGGACAAAGCACAGGCTGAGTACATGAGCGGCTCCGTGTTCGTCGACGGCCTGCTCATCGGTGTCGTCAACATCGAGAAGATACTGGAACCCATCGGTGAGTCGCATGACGGGAGAGCATCATGATCAAAGAGTGGATCGAGAAGTCCAGAAGCAGCTTCCTGGTGAAGTACACGCTCATGAGTCTGACCATGGTGTTCGTGGCGAATGCGGTCCAGCTGCTCGCGGCATGGCTCATCTTCGGCAAGGACCTCAGTGGCATCGAGGGAATCGTCGGCAAGGTTGCAGCGGTGGTGGCGATCTTCATCGCGACACTGGCGCTGCTGGCGATCGTCCAGTCGGCGATCGGCCGGCGCATGATGGCGCCGCTCACGGCCGTCGTCGAGAGCATCAAGCGCGCATGTCAGAGCGAGATCGGACACAAAGTCACCGCGGACTCGCGGGACGAGTTCGGTACCCTCTCCCGGTCGTACAACCAGCTGCTCGACTTGATCATCTACCTGCTGAGCCAGATGCAGGATTCGTCGTCGCGGCTTGCCGGCACGTCGACCGAGATCCTTTCGGCCACCGAGCAGCAGGCGAGCGGTGCGGCCGAGCAGGCTGCCTCGATCAGTGAGACGACCGCGACGATGGAGGAGCTCGCAGCCACCTACCGGCAGATCGCCGAGAACGCGAACCAGGTCGTCAAGATGGCCGAGGCATCGCTCGGCAGCGCCGAGAACGGGCAGCAGTCGGTCATGAGCACCCTCGGCTCGATGGAGCAGATCAAGGCGCGCGCGCAGTCATCGGCGGCCAAGATCCTGCAGCTGGGCGAGCGCAGCCAGCAGATCGGCCAGGTCCTGGTGATGATCAACAGCATCGCCGACCAGACGAAGATCCTCGCCCTCAACGCGGCGATCGAGGCGGCGCGGGCCGGCGAGGCCGGCAAGGGCTTCAGTGTCGTCGCTGTAGAGATCCGCAAACTCGCCGAGTCGGTCGTGCAGTCGACCGGCGAGATCGAGACGATCATGACCGAGATCCAGGGCGCCGCGAACGAGCTCGTCATCTCGACCGAGCAGGAGCTCAAGCAGGTGGAGAGCGGCGTCGACCTCGCGCAGACAACGGGCGACAGCTTTGAGGCGATCCTGGACACCATCGAGCAGACCACTGCGGCCGCCAAGGAGATCTCCGCGGCCACGCAGCAACAGCGCAGTGCGACCGAACAGGTCGTCAAGGCGATGCGTGAAGTCGCCTCCGTGGCCCAGCAGACCGCAGCAGCATCGCGACAGGTGGCCGGTGCTGCCGAAGGACTCACATCGCTTGCGAACGAATCGAGGCAGATCGGCTCGGCCTTCACCATCGTCAGCTAGCACGCCGACGCACTGCACGAAGGAGACGACATGGTCGAATTCGACCGTTCGGCGTTCATCGCCAAGTTCCAGGAGGAGGCCACCGACCTCCTCCAGAGACTCAACGAGGGGATCATCACGCTGGAGGCGGAGCCGGGCAACCGCCCGCTCGTCGACCAGTGGCTCCGTGACGCCCACACACTCAAGGGCTCCTCGCGGATGGTGGGCCTCATCGAGATCTCGGACATCGCACACCGCATGGAAGACATCATGGTGAAGGTGCGCGACGGCGACATGCCCTACACCCCGGAGATGACCGACAGCTTCTTCGAAGCGCTCGATGCGGTCGTCTACCTGGCCGAGAACGCAGGCAAGTCCGCAGCCGACGATTACGATGTCGTCGAGCTCACCGATCGACTCGCATCGCTCGCGGCGACCGGCGTGCCGCAGGCAGCGCCTGCGGTGAAGACCGAGCCGGCGGGGCCGGTCGATGAGCCGCAGCAACCTGCGTCGCCGGCCGGAGAGCCGGGGCCCGAGCTCGACGCCCTTCCTGCCGAGGACGATGAGTCGGCGGTGGCAGACGAGGACGTGACCCCGACGGCCGACGGGCAGTCGGCGGCCCGTGGCGAGGCGCTGCACAGCAAGACGCAGGCGACCGTCCGCATCCGCACGAGCCAGGTCGACCGGCTGCTGAACCTCGTGAGCGAGGTCGTCATCTCACAGATCAAAGAGGAGCAGCGCGTCCGCGATCTCAGGCTGGCCGCCGGGCTGTCGGTAGAGATGCAGCAGCTCTGGTCACGGCTGCGCTCCACGATGTCGATCCTGCCGATCGACGAGCAGAATCTGCTGAGTGCGGACATGAAGATGTTTGATGACCTTCTGAGCACGCAGCGCAAGTCCCTCGGGGCGATCTCCAAGGCCTATGCGGACGACACGTCTCGCACCTCGGCGGTCGTCGGCGATCTGCAGGAGCAGGCGATGGAACTCCGCATGCTCCCGGTGAGCACGGTGTTCAACACGTTCCCGCGCGCGATGCGCGACCTCGCCCGGCAGTACAACAAAGATGTCGAACTGGTCATCCAGGGCGGGGACACCGAGCTCGACAAGAAGGTCCTCGAGGAGATCAACGATCCACTCGTGCATATCATGCGCAACGCCGTAGACCACGGCATCGAGCCGGCGGCCGATCGCGTGGCGGCGGGGAAGCCGGCAAAAGGCACGATCAACCTCTCGGCGCGGCAGGAGGGTGACCACATCGTCATCGAGGTCTCGGATGACGGCGCTGGCATCGACCCGGGACGCGTCAAGGCGGCCGCCATCCGGAAGGGCTACCTCACGGAGTCCGAAGCCAAGGCGATGAGCGACCGGGAAGCCCGCTACCTCATCTTCGAGAAGGGCTTCTCGACGGCCGCGATCATCACCGAGCTATCCGGGCGCGGCGTGGGCATGGACGTCGTCCGCGAGTTCGTCGTCGAACGGCTGAAGGGCTCGCTCGATGTCGAATCCGAGTTCGGTAAGGGAACGAGGTTCCGCCTCACGATCCCGCTCACGCTGGCGATCATCCGGGCGCTGCTGCTCCGGGTGAGCGGACAGACCTTCGCCCTCCCGACCGCGTCGATCGAGGAGACGGCGCGTGTGGAGCCCTCGGAGATCATCAAGGTCGAGGGACATGAGGTCATCAGGCGTCAGCGGCGCACGATCCCGCTCGTACCGCTGAGGGACATCCTCGGTCTGGACACGGTGGAACCCGAGCATGCGAGCTCGAAGATCCCGGTGGCCACGCTCTCGTTCTCCGGACACCGCATCGGCCTGCTCGTCGACGCGTTCGTGGGGGAGCAGCAGATCGTCATCAAGACGCTCGGTACCCACTTGAAGCGCGTGGACAACGTCGCGGGTGTGACGATCCTCGGCGCCGGTGAAGTGGTGCCGATCCTGAACGTGCCGGACCTGATGACCAACGGACGCCAACTCACGGGCGCCCGCATGCGGCGGGCGACACAGGTCAAAGAGAAGGTCGCCGGACCGAGCAGGATCCTCATCTGTGAAGACTCCTTCACCACACGCGAGTTGGAGCGGTCGATCTTCGAGGCCGCGGGCTATGACGTGGAGACCGCAACCGACGGTGCGATGGGTCTCGCACGGCTGCGTGAAGGGCTCAACCCCGACGCGGTCGTCACCGACGTCCAGATGCCCAACATGACCGGCTTCGAACTCACCAAGGCGATCAAGTCGGACGATATGCTGGCGCACATCCCCGTGATCATCGTCACGTCGCTCGAACGCGAGGAGGAGAAGGCCGAGGGCATCAACGCCGGTGCGGATGCATACATCACCAAGTCGGTCTTCAACCAGGACACGCTGCTTGAAACGGTCGAGCGACTCATTCGATGACTCCAGGGGGAGATGTGTCTCAATCCGAAGAGGGGGCGAAGATCCGGGTAGTCGTTGCTGACGACTCTCCGGTCGCACGCGAGATGTTGTTGCAGATCCTCGCGAGCGATCCGGACATCGAGGTCGTCGGTACGGCTACGAACGGGCAGGAGGCGGTCGATGCGGTAGCGCGTCTGCAGCCGGACCTCATCACGATGGACATCCACATGCCCACGATGGATGGGCTTGAGGCGACCGAGCGGATCATGGCCTACACGCCGACGCCGATCCTGGTCGTCTCGTCGTCAGTCTACGGTGAGGGGATGGGCCACGCTTTCGACGCACTTGCGATCGGGGCCCTCGAGGTCATCAAGAAGCCGGAACCCAAGGACTGGGCGGCTTTGGGGAGCATCGCGAGAGAGATCATACGCACGGTGAAGATCCTCTCGCGCGTCAAGGTCATCACGCATATCCGTGGTCGCCGGTCGCCGGCACATGGCGTCGCACCGATGGAGCCTGTGAGTGCGGTGCGTTCCAGGGCCGTGCGCATCATCGCGATCGGGTCCTCGACTGGTGGTCCGACCGCACTCCTCAACGTGCTCGCACGCCTGCCGGAGGACCTGCCGGTGCCGGTCGTCATCGCGCAACACATCGCCGAAGGGTTCGTCCCCGGCCTTGCGTCGTGGCTCGATTCGGGCTCGAAGATCAGAGTCGTCGCCGCGGCCGAGGGAGACATCATGCATCCCGGTGTCGCGTACATGGCGACCACCGGCAGCAACATGCAGGTGGATGGTATGACGCTGCGGTTCACCAGGCCAGAACCAGGGCAGTTGTACATCCCCTCGGCGGACACGCTCTTCGAGTCGGTCGCGGTGAGCTATCACGATCGGGCTATCGGCGTGCTGCTGACCGGGATGGGTGCGGATGGGGCGAACGGTCTCAAGATCCTCCACGATCGTGGCGCACACACCATCTGTCAGGACGAGGTCACCAGCACCGTCTGGGGCATGCCGAAGGCCGCCATCGACCTCGGCGCCGCCGGTGCGGTCCTGCCGGTGCACGAGATCGCGGAGGCGATCGGCACCATCATGTCAGGTGCCTGAAGGTATCGCTGGGCCTATACTCGAGAGCATGCGAGAGCGCCCCATCGGCATATTCGATTCTGGTCTCGGCGGCCTGACGGTCGCGGGTGAGATCATGCGCGCCATGCCCGAGGAGAGCATCGTCTACCTCGGTGACACCGCGCGCTGCCCGTACGGTCCGCGCCCGCAGCACGACGTGCGCGAGTTCGTGCTTCAAATCGGGCGGTGGCTCGCGGGGCGCGAAGTCAAGCTCATCGTCATCGCCTGTAACACGGCAACGGCCGCGGGCCTCGCTCTCGCGCAGCGGGTGTTCGACGTGCCCGTCGTGGGCGTTGTAGAGCCGGGCGCACGCGCTGCCGTCAAAGCCACCGTGAACCGTCGCGTGGGTGTCATCGGCACGGTCGGCACGATCGATTCGGGCGCGTACAGCATGGCCGTGCGCGCTCTGGACGCCGGGGTGACGGTGGTCTCGGCCGCCACGCCACGCTTCGTGGACGTGGTCGAGAACGGGTTGCGCCTCGGAGAAGGCTCGATCGAGGACTGGCTGGCGGATATGGGCGGGGTCTACATCCGGCCGTCCATCTACGAGATGGCACGCGACTATCTTGACCCGCTCAAGCGCAGCGACATCGACACCCTCGTGCTCGGCTGCACGCACTTCCCGCTGCTGGAGGCACCGATACAGCAGGCGGTGGGCACACGGGTCCGGCTCATCTCGTCAGCGGAGGAGACGGCGCGCGAGGTGGCCGACACCCTCGAGGCCCGCGGGCACCGTGCGGACGCGGGGATGCCAAGGACCGAACTCTTCACGACCACCGGCGATGCGGCGGAGTTCGCATCGCTCGGGGGACGCATACTGGGGCGGCGGATGGAGCGTGTGGAGCACGTGGGGCTTCCTGAGCTCGAGTCTCAGTTCGATCGTGACCTCGCGCGGGCGCTCGAGGCGTACGAAGCGGAGGCGGCGTGCGACTGAGCGTCCTTGGCAGCGCGGCGTCCTACCCCGGTCCCGGACATGCGTGCGCGGGGTATCTCGTGCAGACGAGCGCGACATCGGTGCTCCTCGACTGCGGCAATGGCGTGCTGGCGAACCTGGGGCGGGTGATCGACCCGGTGTCGCTCGGCGCGGTCGTCATCTCGCACGGCCATATCGATCACTTCGCAGACGTGTTCGCCCTCCAGGCCGCGCTGCGCTACGCGCCGTCCGGCCCCGTGCCGCCACTGCCGCTCTACCTACCTCCGGGTCTGTTCGACAGGATGGAGGCGCTCCTCGGGGAGAGAGGCGGCCACGAGCTCAGGGAGGCATTCCGGGTGCACGAGGTCGAGCCGGGTGTGCGCATCGACGTTGGCGACCTGTCGATCGTCCCGCATGCGGTGGACCACGCGCAGTCCGCCTGCGCGTTCGTGGTGACCCGCGGTGATGCGCGCCTGTGCTACACCGGTGACACGCAGCTGGGGGATGCGGTCCGCGCCGCTGCACGCGGTGCCGGAACGCTTCTGGCCGATGCCACGCTGCCCGAGGAGTATGCAGGGCGTGCCCCACACATGACGCCCGCCGAGGCGGGCGAGCTTGCACGAGACGCCGGCGCACACACGTTGCTGCTGACACACCTGTGGCCGACGGTCGATCGCGATCGTGCGCTTGTCGACGCCCGGGAGCGCTTCGGTGGGCGTGTTATCGTGGCAGACGAGCAGACCGTTCTAGACATCGACTAGCAAGGAGGCCGCCTGTGGCCCGAACCTCAGGCCGCGCGAACGATGCGCTGCGACCCGTCACCATCACCCGCCGCTACCTGCGACATGCGCACGGCTCATGTCTGTTCGAACTTGGCGACACGCGTGTCCTGTGCGCCGCCACCTTCTCCGACACCGTCGCCGGCTGGCGACGCGGGAGCGGGGCCGGCTGGGTCACGGCCGAATACTCGCTTCTGCCCGCATCCACGCACACGCGTTCGCGCCGCGAGGTGAGCATCGGGGCGCCGAGCGGACGCACGCACGAGATACAACGGCTCATCGGGCGCTCGTTGCGCACGGTCGTCGATATGCGTTCGATGGGCGGCGAGTGCACGCTTACCGTCGATTGTGACGTCATACAGGCCGATGGCGGCACGCGGACCGCCGCGATCACCGGAGCGTACATCGCCATGATGGACGCCTTCGCAACATGGCGCGAGGCCGGGCGCATCAACGACATCCCGGTACTGGACAACGTGGCAGCCACGTCCGTCGGTGTGGTCGACGGCGTGGCCCGGCTCGATCTCGACTACGGCGAAGACAGCGTCGCTGAGGTGGACATGAACGTCGTCTGCGATGGGGCGGGACGTTTCATCGAGGTACAGGGCACCGGAGAGCGCACGCCGTTCGACCGCGCGCGCCTCGACTCGCTGCTCGATCTGGCGTCGCTCGGCACGGCTCGTCTGGTCGAGATCCAGCGGCGGGTCCTCGCTGACGACATCGAGATCTACACCGAGGGTGTCTGAGATGCGGCGTGTCGTCGTCGCCACCGGCAACCGGGGCAAGCTCGATGAGATCCGCTCGGCGCTGGACTTCGCCGGGTGGGAGTTCGTCACGGCGGCTGATCTGGGCGCCTCGGCCCTCGAGGTGGAGGAGACGGGTGACACGTTCGAGGCCAACGCCCGGCTCAAGGCCCGCGCGTACCGCGAGGCGTTCGGCGTGGCCGCGCTCGCCGATGACAGCGGCCTCGAGGTCGATGCGCTCGACGGTGTGCCGGGTGTCTACTCGTCCCGCTATGCGGGCTCCGACGCCACTGATGCGGCCAACAACGCCAAGCTGCTCGCGGCGCTGGCCGACATTCCTGAGGAGGGGCGGACCGCGCGGTTCCGCAGCGTGATCGTGCTCATCGACGAGGAAGGGGCCGAGACGGTCGCCGAAGGCGCGTGCGAGGGCACGATCGGGTTCGCACCCAGGGGGACGGGCGGCTTCGGGTACGATCCGCTCTTCCATCCACGCGCCACTCCCGGCCGCACGATGGCCGAGCTCGACCGCGCGGGCAAGAATGCGATCAGCCACCGCGGTCAGGCGCTGAGAGCGCTCAAGGGGATGCTCGGAGACTGAGCTGCGGTGTAGCGGGTACGTGGACGCGCCTGATTTGCCCGCGACGCCCCTCGCCCCTATACTGGGCGATGCTCTCGAGCGTCAGGTCCGCGAGGGCCCCGTTCGGGACGAAGGTCGGGCCGTGGCGCAGCTTGGTAGCGCATCTGCTTTGGGAGCAGAGGGTCGCAGGTTCGAATCCTGTCGGCCCGACCAACAATGCGGCGGTAGTTCAATTGGTAGAGCATCAGCCTTCCAAGCTGATTGTTGCGGGTTCGAGTCCCGTCCGCCGCTCCAGAAGACCGGCTCGGTGCACACACGATGCACCGATTGACAACAGAGGGCGCGTCCAAGTACCGTTTGCACTCGGCACTTCGGAGGCGCCCCACACGCGCCCGTAGCTCAGCTGGATAGAGCGGGAGACTTCTAATCTCTAGGTCGGGGGTTCGAATCCCTCCGGGCGTGCCAAGCGATTCATGGTGGGTGTAGCTCAGTTGGTTAGAGCGCCGGACTGTGGCTCCGGAGGTCGCGGGTTCGAGTCCCGTTACCCACCCCAGCGACTCTTGCAGCGGCCCGCGATGCGGGCCGCTGTGTTATATCCGGGCTCCGCTCGGCTACACTTGCAGGGGAGCCTTTCCACTGTGCGGTCACGTGCTCCCGCAGCCGAGGCAAGGAGCCGCAGATGCTCTCAGACATCGAGATCGCCCATGGTGCGACCGTGCGTCCCGCACGCGAGATCGCCGAGGAGATCGGCCTTGAGCCCGATGAGGTGGAGCCCAACGGGCGGCACAAGGCGAAGGTGACGCTTAAGGTCCTGGAACGTCTGAAAGACCGGCCCGACGGCAAGTACGTGCTTGTCACGGCCATCACTCCAACGCCGCTGGGCGAAGGCAAGACGCTCACGTCGGTCGGCCTGGGTCAGGCGCTGCGGTTCACCGGCCGGTCGGCTTTCACTTGTATCAGGCAGCCGTCTCTCGGGCCGGTCTTCGGCATCAAGGGCGGGGCAGCGGGTGGTGGCTACTCCCAGGTGGTGCCGATGGAAGACATCAACCTGCATCTCACGGGTGATGTCCACGCCATCACCGCGGCTCACAACCTGTGCGCGGCGTTCATCGACAACCACATCTATCACGGCAACGAGCTCGGCATCGATCCGCACGCCGTGACGTGGCCGCGTGTGCTGGACATCTCGGACCGGGCGCTCCGCAACATCGTCATCGGTCTGGGCGGCCGGACCGACGGCGATCCGCGACAGACGCACTTCGAGATCACGGTGGCGAGCGAGCTGATGGCGATCCTCGCGCTCGCGGAGAACCTACAGGACCTCCGCGCCCGTATCGGCCGCGTGATCGTCGCCCGCACGCACGCGGGCGATCCGGTGACGGCGGAGGACCTCAAGGTCGCGGGCGCCATGACGGTGCTCATGAAGGAGACCATCAAGCCCAACCTCATGCAGGATCTCGAAGGCGGTCCTGTCTTCGTGCACGCGGGACCGTTCGCAAACATCGCGCACGGCAACAGCTCCATCGTCGCCGATCGCATCGCGCTCAAGCTTGCCGACTACGTGGTCACCGAGGCCGGGTTCGGTGCGGACATGGGCGCCGAGAAGTTCGTGAACATCAAGTGCCGGACTTCGGGGCTCGCGCCCGATGCGGCAGTGCTCGTCTGCACCGTGCGAGCGCTCAAGTCCCACTCCGGCAGGTATGAGGTCAAGCCGGGACGGCCGCTCGACCCCGCGATGATGGCCGAGGATCTGGATGCGCTCGCGGCCGGTATGCCCAACCTGATCCGGCAGATCGAGAACGTCCGCTCGTTCGGTATACCCGTCGTGGTGGCGATCAACGAGTTCCCCACGGACTCACCCGCCGAGCACGCGCTCATCGCCGAGCGGGCGCTTGAGGCGGGCGCGTACCGCGTCGTCACGCACCGCCTCCATGCCGAGGGCGGCAGGGGAGGCGTCGACCTGGCCGAGGCGGTCGCCGCCGCATGCGAAGAGCCTTCCACGCTGCAGTTCACGTACTCGGAGAGCCTGCCGATGCGGGAACGGATCGCGGCGATCGCGACTCAGATCTACGGGGCCTCTGGCGTGGACTTCTCCTTCGAGGCGTCGCGCTCCATGGAACGTATCGGCGCGATGGGGCTCTGCGAGCTGCCGGTGTGCATGGCCAAGACGCATCTATCGCTCTCACACGACTCCAAGCTCAAAGGCGCGCCCACCGGATGGCGGCTTCCGGTACGCGATGTCCGCATCTCGGCTGGAGCGGGATTCGTGTACGTGCTCTGCGGAGACATCATGACCATGCCAGGCCTTCCGGGCCGTCCTGCGGGGGAGCATATCGATATCGACGCGGAGGGGAATGTGGTCGGTCTTTCGTGAGCGGCGTGGCGGCGGTACCCCCCCACAAGACCGCATTTGCATTCATCGCGAGAGCGGTTACAATATGCGAGCATTCTCGGGCCGTTAGCTCAGCTGGTAGAGCAGGGGACTCTTAATCCCAAGGTCATAGGTTCGATCCCTATACGGCCCACCATTCGCTGTACCGAGGTCGGAGGCTGTCGCCTCCGACCTTTGCTATAGTTGTCGGGCATTTTGCACGCGGGCGTGGCGGAACTGGCAGACGCGCTGGATTTAGGTTCCAGTGGGGAAACTCGTGGAGGTTCGAGTCCTCTCGCCCGCACCATAGACGAACGTCACGGGGTATCGAGGATGCCCCGGAGCGAAGATCGACTTCTGAGGAGGATCCTTGCAGACCAGCATTGAGCGTCTCGATGGAGGCCGCGCCAAGATCACGGTGACGGTCCCGGCAACCGATGTCGACGAGGCCATCTCCGCGGCGTACGCGGCGATCGGGGCCAAACTCCGCATCCCTGGCTTCCGTCCCGGCAAGGCGCCGCGTCCGGTGATCGATACGCACGTGGGCCGCGAGGCCGTCCTCGCCGATGCACAGGACGAGGTCGTTTCGGACTCGTACGGGCGCGCCGTCTCCGAGCTCGACGTGCGGACCATCGGTCGTCCGGACGTCGGTGAACTCGACATGATCGAGTCCGGTCAGGACTTCACGTACACGGCCGATGTCCAGCTGCGTCCGGAGTTCACGCTGACAGATGCCACCGAATTCGCGGTGACCGTCCCCAACAAGACCGCGACCGACCGCGAGGTCGACGCGCAGATCGAGCACACGCGGGAGCGCTTCGCCACGCTGGAGTCGGCTGAGATCCCCGTGGGTGAGAACGACTTCGCGCTCATCTCGTTCGTGGGTACCGTCGATGGCGAGCCCTACGACGGCAACACCGTGGACAAGTACCTCTACGAGATGGGCAGGGGCATGATGCCCGCCGAGTTCGACGCGGCGCTCGTCGGTACGGAGCCGGGTGGGACCGCGGTCGCGGAGTTCGAGATACCGGACACCACCTCCAACGAGGAGTTCGCAGGCAAGCAGGCGCGTTTCGAGATCGAGGTCCACGAGGTCAAGACCAAGGTGCTCCCCGCGCTGGACGACGAGTTCGCGGGCTCGGCCGGCGGGTTCGACACGATGGACGAGTACCGCGCCGACGTCCGTGAGAAGCTCGACTCGGCGAAGATGGCGGGACACGGCCGTGAGGTCGAGGGCGCGGTGCTCGCCGAGCTCGTGAGCCGCCTCGAGGGCGAGGTGCCGCAGGAGATGATCGACTCCCGCGCCAACTCGATGGCCCGCGAGTTCTTCGAGAGCCTCGAGGAGCGTGGTCTGTCCCCGGCGGAGTACATGCAGGTGACCGGGTTGACGCCCGACCGTCTCGAGGCCGACCTGCGCGAGCAGGCCGAGCGTCGCGTCCGCGAGGAACTCGCGCTTGAGGCGCTCTTCGTGGCCCAGGGCTTCGAGGTGTCCGAGGAGGACCTGCGCGATGCCGTCCGGGAGATCGCCGGAGGCGACGTGGCGGCCGCGGAAGAGCTCGAGGGTGACCTGGCCCGCAACGGCGCGCTGCCGTTGGTGAAGGAGCAGGTCGTCCACCGCCGGGCGCTCAAGTGGCTCATGGACAACGCAGAGGTCATCGAGGAGGAGCAGTCATGACGCAGTCCGGAGTGCCGATGAGCGCCCTTGTCCCGATCGTCGTCGAGCAGACCTCGCGCGGTGAGCGCAGCTTCGACATCTACTCGAGACTCCTGAACGAGCGGATCGTCTTCCTCGGAAGCGAGATCGACGATGTGATCGCCAACCTCGTGATCGCCCAGCTCCTGCACCTGGAGAGCGAAGACTCGGACAAGGACATCAGCCTGTACATCAACTCGCCGGGCGGTTCTGTCACCGCTGGCCTCGCGATCTACGACACCATGCAGTACATCCGCTCGGACGTGAGCACCATCTGCATCGGCCAGTGCGCGTCGATGGCGGCCGTGCTCCTCGCGGCGGGTGCGGAGAAGAAGCGGTTCGCATTGCCCAACAGCCGAGTGCTGATCCACCAGCCGTGGGGCGGTACCCAGGGCCAGGCGACCGATATCGAGATCCAGGCGCGTGAGATGCGACGCACGCGCGAGACCCTCGATCACATCCTCGCGGCACACACCGGTCAGCCGGTCGAGAAGATCCATACCGACACCGAGCGTGACAACATCATGAACGCGGTGGAGGCGACCGAGTACGGCCTCGTCGACGCCGTCTTCACCAAGCGGTCCCCGAAAGAGAGCTGATACCCGTAATGGATCGTCATGACGACACGCCACGGCTCGAGTGCTCGTTCTGCGGCAAGCCGCAGCATCAGGTGCGCAAGCTCGTCGCCGGGCCGGGCGTCTACATCTGCGATGAGTGTATAGAGCTCTGCACGGAGATCGTGGATGAGGAACAGGCCGCCGAGGCGGCGACCGGTATCGAACACGAAGAGCTGCCCACCCCCAAAGAGATCCTGGCGCGACTGGACGACTACGTCGTCGGGCAGGACCTGGCCAAGAAGACGCTCGCGGTGGCGGTGTACAACCACTACAAGCGCATCCGCACCTCCCAAGTGGGTGAGGATGAGGTCGAGATCGCCAAGAGCAACATCTTGCTGCTCGGTCCGACGGGCAGCGGCAAGACCCTGCTCGCACAGACGCTCGCCCGCATCCTCAAGGTGCCTTTCGCCATCGCCGACGCAACGACGCTGACTGAGGCCGGCTATGTCGGCGAGGACGTCGAGAACATCTTGCTGAAGCTCATTACCGCGGCGGACTTCGACGTGGAGCGGGCGCAGGTCGGCATCATCTATATCGATGAGATCGACAAGATCGCGCGCAAGGCCGAGAACCTCTCGATCACCCGCGACGTCTCGGGTGAGGGCGTCCAGCAGGCGTTGCTGAAGATCATAGAGGGCACCGAGGCGGCGGTCCCGCCGCAGGGGGGCCGCAAACACCCCCAGCAGGAGCTCATCAAGATCGACACGACCAACGTGCTCTTCATCCTCGGCG
Organism: Coriobacteriia bacterium; assembly: GCA_016933785.1. GTDB lineage: Bacteria > Actinomycetota > Coriobacteriia > Anaerosomatales > Anaerosomataceae > Anaerosoma. The sequence goes on from JAFGAG010000028.1 coordinate 26,465, forward strand.
GTGCGTTCGTCGGACTGGAGAAGCTGATCGCCGACCGGGTTGGCAAGAAGGGTGTCGGATTCGGCGCCGAGATGCACGACCCCGGCGAGCACGACACCGGTGCGCTACTGGCGAAGGTTCTCCCGGAGGACCTGCACCGCTTCGGGTTGATCCCCGAGTTCATCGGCCGCATCCCCGTCACGGCACACGTTGAAGAGCTCGATGAAGCGGAGCTCGTGCGCATCCTCACCGAGCCCAAGAACGCGCTCGTCCGGCAGTATGCCCGCCTGTTCGAGATGGAGGGTGTGGAGCTGACGTTCACGGACGAGGCGCTGATCGAGGTCGCACGGCAGGCGATCACGCGGCAGACCGGCGCACGCGGGCTGCGCTCGATTCTCGAGTCCCTGCTGCTCGACACGATGTACGAGCTGCCCGGCCGGACCGACGTGGAGCGTGTCACGGTCACTGAAGAGGTGGTGTGCGGCACCGCGTCACCCGTGCTCACTCTGACCGGTGCGCAGGACGTGAGCGCGTAAGTGGGGGAGCGACCGATCCATATCCCGTGAACGAAAGCGGCGGACCCCATGGGGATCCGCCGCTTCTGCTTGAGCTTCCCTGCCTCTCATCGGGCAGCGTCGATGATCTCCTCGGCGCGCTCGACCTGGCTCGGATAGAGGTCCTTGGGGATCGCCGGACGCCCCAGTGTGCGGAAGACCATGTGACGCGCGCAGTGGACGTTGCTGCCGCGACAGTACCGCTGCTTTATGATCTCCGACATGGAGGGCATCTCGGCCATCTGGTCATTGAAGAACGGGCATGTAGGCAGGCATTCGCAGTCGGCCATCGTGTTCACGACCTTCCATTCGGGGACGCTACACAGTATATCGCCACTTCGTTAGCGAAAGTGTATACGGAGTGGGGTATCGGTCTTCGCGAGCGGTCGCATCCGGACGACGAACGCGCCGGGGGGCGACCGGAGAAATGTCGTAGAATCCTCACAGTCAACGTTCTCGGAAGGATGTCTCGGACCGATGAATCAACTCCCTTCAGCGTACGAGCCCGATGCCGTGGAAGGTCCCGTGTTCCAGCGGTGGGTCGGAGGCCGGTTCTTCGGGCAGCAGGCCGAGGGCGATGCGCCGTTCACGGTCGTCATCCCGCCTCCCAACGTCACAGGCTCGCTCCACATGGGCCATGCGCTCAACAACACCATCCAGGACGTCGTCATCCGTCGCTCGCGAATGACCGGACGGCCCACGCGATGGGTCGTCGGCACGGATCACGCGGGTATCGCGACCCAGAACAAGGTGGAGCAGAAGCTGGCGGGCCAGGGACTCTCGCGCCATGACGTCGGACGCGAGAAGTTCATCGAGATGTGCTGGGAGTGGCGCGCCGAGCACGGCAGCATCATCATCGAGCAGCTCAAACGCATGGGGTGCAGCTGCGATTACACCGACGAGCACTTCACGATGGACGAGGGGTATCAGCGAGCGGTTCGCAGGGTGTTCTGCGACTGGTTCGAGAGTGGCCTCATCTACCGTGGCGAGCGCATCATCAACTGGTGCCCGCGGTGCTCCACAGCACTCTCGGACATCGAGGTTGAGCACGAGGAACTCGACAGCCACCTCTGGCACCTGCGATACCCGCTCAAGGAGCCGGTCGACGGGCGGGATTCCGTGATCGTCGCTACCACGCGTCCCGAGACGATGCTCGGCGACACCTGCGTGGCGGTACACCCGGATGACGAGCGGTATCGCGGCCTCGTGGGCGCGACGGTCGTGCTCCCGCTCCTTGGTCGCGAGATCCCGATCGTGGCCGACGAGTACGTCGACCCGACGTTCGGCACGGGCGCCGTGAAGGTCACTCCCGCGCACGACCCCAACGACTTCGAGATCGGCGAGCGTCACGGTCTGGAGAAGATCAACATCCTTACCGCCGCCGCGACGATCACCGCCGAGGGCGGTCCGTACGAGGGACTGGACCGGCACGAAGCCCGGAAGCGCGTCATCGCCGACCTCGAATCAGCCGGTCTGCTCGTCGGCGTGGATGACCACGTGCACTCAGTCGGTCACTGCTACCGGTGCCACACCGTGGTGGAGCCCTGGCTGTCCGACCAGTGGTTCGTCGACATGAAGCCGCTCGCCGCTCCGGGAATCGAGTGTGTACGGGACGGGCGCGTGATGTTCCACCCGAAGCGCTGGGAGAACGTGTACTACCACTGGATGGAGAACATCCGCGACTGGTGCATCAGCCGCCAGCTCTGGTGGGGCCACCGCATTCCGGTGTTCTACTGCGACGGGTGCGGCTGGCAAGGCGCGAGCATGGACGACCTCGAGGTGTGTCCAGATTGTGGCGCGCCCGTGAGGCAGGACGAGGATGTGCTGGACACGTGGTTCAGCTCGCAGCTCTGGCCGTTCGCGACGCTCGGGTGGCCGGAAGCGACCCCCGAGCTCGACTTCTTCTACCCCACCACCGTGCTCTCGACCGCGCGCGACATCCTGTTCCTCTGGGTGGCGCGCATGATCATGAGCGGCCTCTACTTCGTCGGTGACGTTCCGTACAAGGACGTGATCATCCATCCGACCGTTTTCAACGCCGAGGGACGGCGCATGAGCAAGTCCCTCGGCACCGGCGTCGACCCCCTGGACCTCATGGCCCACTACGGGGCCGACGGTATGCGATTCGGGCTCATGCTGCAGGTGACCGGTAACCAGGACATCAAGTTCGCCGAGGACAAGCTCGCGAGCTCGCGCAACTTCGCCAATAAGATATGGAACGCCAGCCGATTCGTGCTCATGAACGTGGGAGCGGACCACGAGCCCGGAGGGCCCAGGGTCGAGACGGTCGCCGATGCCTGGATCCTCTCGCGGCTGGCCGATCTGGCTGCGCGCGTCGACGAGGGCCTGCTCACCTACGAGTTCGGGGAGACCGCTCGTGCGCTCTACGACTTCTTCTGGAACGAGTTCTGTGACTGGTACATCGAGCTGGCCAAGCCGCGGCTTGCGGCCGGTGGCGCATCGCGCGTAACGGTGCTCCGCAACCTCGTGTTCGTGCTCGACAACGCCATCCGGCTACTGCACCCGATGATGCCGTTCGTGACCGAGGAGATCTGGGGCAGGTTGCCGATACCTGAGGCGGACCGTGCCGAGGCGCTCATGGTCGCCACGTGGCCGGACGCTGCCGCCCTCGGGCGCTTCCGTGACGAGGGTGCAGAACGCTCCGTGGGCCTTCTCCAGGAGCTCGTGACCGCGGTCCGTGCGGTCCGCGCGCGCTACTCGGTCTCGCCCAAGACGATGCTCGAGGTCTCAGTCAAGGCACCCGAGGCCGAGGCAGAGGTGCTCGTGTCGATGGGTGAGGACATCCGCACGCTTGCGGGCATCGGCCGGTTCGAGGTCGGTGCGGACGTGGCGCGCCCTGCTCACGCCTCCGTCGTGGTCGCGGCGGGAAGCGAGGTGTACGTTTCGCTCGAGGGTCTCGTGGACTTCACCGCGGAGCGTGCCCGTGTCACGACGGAGCTCGCGCGCGCGCAGGCCGACCTCGAGAGGCTCACCAAGAAGCTCGGAAACGAGGGCTTCCTGGCGAAGGCGGCAGCTGACATAATCGAGAAGGATAGAGCGCGTGCCGGAGACCTGGCCGTGACCGTATCCAAGCTCACCGGGCAGCTGGCCGACCTCACGGAGTAGCTTGTGTCAGGGGACGAGGCGTCATACGTGTCGGCGCTTGAGAGACTCTCGCGCGCGCTCACATTCGGCATCAACCCGTCACTCGACGGTATCCGCGAGCTGACCGGCGCGCTCGGCTGCCCCGAGCGGGAATGCAGTTGCGTGCAGGTCACCGGCACCAATGGCAAGACCTCAGTCACCCGCATGGTCGGCGCGATACTGACGGCGCACGGGTACCGCACCGGTGTGTATACGAGCCCGCACCTGGTCTCCTACACCGAGCGCATCACGATCGACGGTGAGCCGCTCTCCGAGCGGGCGTTCGCCGCAGTGCTGGGTGATGTGTTCGAGGCAGCGGACTCCCTTGACCGCGAGTTCACGGAGTTCGAACTCCTGACAGCCGCCGCGCTGCACGCATTCCGCCTCAACGAGGTCGAGTTCGCGTGTCTGGAAGTGGGTATGGGCGGTCGCTGGGACGCGACGAGCGTCGTCGATCCCGTGGTCGCAGTCATCACGGGAGTGGCGCTCGACCACACCGATCGTCTCGGCACCACGCGCGAGGAGATCGCCGCGGACAAGGCGCACATCATCAAGGCGCGCTGCTTCCCGATCCTCGGGCCGGGATGTGAGGGTGTCGAGCACATCTTTGAGGAGCGGGTCCGGTCGCTCGGTCTCTCGGTGATCGCGCGTGTCGGTCTGAGAGAGTGCGACGACATCACGTGGCGCATCGTTCGCTGTCCGCGCACGCCTGGGGGGACCCTGACCGTCGATATCGCCGGCATGCGTGATTACCGGGTGACGATCCACGCACCTGCGTATCAGGCGGCCAACGTCGCTCTCGCGATGGCCGCGGCGGGAGCGGCGATCTTCAACGTGCTCGACCCCGCCGCCGTCGACACCGCCTTGCGGACGATGACGTTCCCGGGGCGGTTCGAGCTGTTGCGACGCGAGCCGCCGCTGGTCCTCGACGGCGCGCACAACCCCGATGCGGCCGCCGTGCTCTCCTCCGCGATCCGCGACTCGTTTCGTGGCGGGCTTCCCGTGATCGTCCTTGGCGTGCTCGCCGACAAGGACGTCGAAGGCATCGTCCGTGCGCTCGCGGATACCGCCTCCGGGTTCATCGCGACGGAGAACGGCTCCTCCCGATGCCTTCCAGCCGACGAGCTTGCCGCCGTGGTCGAGCGGGTGACCGGTCGGACGACACTCGCCGTGCCTGTCTTGCGCGAGGCGCTCGCAATCGCCCGTGAGCGGGGCGGCGAGGGTGGGGTCGTCGTCACCGGGAGTCTGCATACCGTGGGAGCGGTCAAGGCGCTCGGCCACGACATCCCGTGAGGGACGCCGGTGTTCTGCTAGAATCCCGATAGATATGTCGCGTCTCCGGCCTTCGGCTCGGAGCCAACGTGAACAGATTCCGTCAAGACCCTGAGGGGGACCGCATGGAAGACGCGTTCGGAGAACTTCTCGCTCCGATCCAGCCTGCACTGAACCTGGCAACGAACCTCTGCATCCTGTTCTTCGTGGTGTTCTCCGTGGCCCTCGTATTCTGGACATGGCGTGACGCCGAGCGGCGTGGCGCGATGCCGTGGTTCTGGGCGCTCGTCGTCTTGATCTTCAGTGTTTTCGGCTGGGCCATCTACATGGTCGTGCGGCCACCGGAGGCGGCCGTCGACGCCCATGAGCGTGAGCTGGAGATTCGCGCCAAGGAGGTCGAGCTCCTTCGTGAGGGTCAGACGTGCCCGGCCTGCTACCAGCCGGTCGAGCCGGACTTCCTCATCTGTCCCTCCTGTATGAAGAAGCTCCGCAAGGAGTGCATCAGCTGCGGGAAGGCCCTCAAGCTCGATTGGCAGGTCTGCCCGTACTGCAAGACCAAGCAGTGACCCATCGCGCTGTGACCCGCGCGATCAGGTCTCTCTAGCAGGGAGCGCCACGATGTCTGAGATATACATCACGCTGCCCGATGGTAGCGTCAAATCCGTTGCCGATGGTGCCACCGTCCTCGACGTGGCCGCTGCGATCGGACCCCGGCTCGCGGCGGCGGCCATCGCGGGGAGCGTCGACGGGCGGTTGGTCGATGTGCGCGCGGCCGTGCACGATGGGTCGCAGGTCTCCATCGTGACCGAGCGCGACCCGGAGGCGCTCCACCTGCTCCGCCATTCGGCCGCGCATGTCATGGCCGAGGCCGTGCTCGAGCTCTTCCCGGGTGCGCACTTCGGCATCGGTCCCGCGATCGAGGATGGCTTCTACTACGATCTCGAGATCGGCCGCACATTCACGCCCGAGGACCTGGCGTCCATCGAGGCGAAGATGCGCGAGATCATCGCCGAGGAGCAGCCGTTCGACCGGTGCGTGCTCTCCAGGCGTGAGGCCGAGGAGGCGTTCGCCGATCAACCGTACAAGCTCGAGCTCATCGGCGAGCTTCCCGACGATGCCGAGATATCGACATACGCCTCCGGCCGCTTCACGGATCTGTGCCGCGGCCCGCACCTTCCACACTCCGGGTGGGTCAAGGCGTTCAAGCTGATGAAGGTCGCCGGCGCCTACTGGCGTGGCGACTCGGACCGTCCGATGCTGCAGCGTATCTACGGCACCGCCTGGTTCACTCAGAAGGACCTGGATGCCTACCTCACCCGCATCGAGGAGGCCGAGAAGCGGGATCACCGCAAGCTCGGCAAGGAGCTCGACCTGTTCCACTTCGATGAGCTGGCCGGCAGCGGACTGGTCCTTTATCACCCCAAGGGCGCGCGTGTGCTGCATGAGCTCATCGAATGGCTCTCGGCCGACCTCTACGAACGTGGCTATGTGGAGATACGCACCCCGCACATCTACCGGGCCGACGTGTGGAAGACGAGCGGCCACTGGGATTACTACCGCGAGAACATGTACCCCTTCCAGATCGACGAAGGGGAGGGCAAGGAGCCCACCGACTACGCGGTCAAGCCGATGAACTGCCCGGGCGCGCTGTTGGTCTATCGCGACAGCGTGCGGTCGTACCGTGACCTGCCGATGCGGCTCTTCGAGTTCGGCACCGTGTACCGCAACGAGAAGAGCGGCGTGGTGCATGGCCTGATGCGCGCACGCGGGTTCACGCAGGATGACGCGCACATCTTCTGCACCGGCGAGCAGATAATCCCCGAGGTCAAGGGGATGTTGGACATAGTCAAGTTCATCATGGACGTCTTCGGGTTCGAGTACTCGGCCGAGGTATCCACGCGCCCCGAGAAGTCCGTGGGCCGGGACGAGGACTGGGAGCTGGCGACCCGCGCACTCATGACCGCGCTGGATGAATGGGGCCTGAGCTACCAGATCAACGAGGGCGACGGGGCGTTCTACGGCCCCAAGATCGACATCAAGGTCAAGGACGCCATTGGCCGGATCTGGCAGCTCTCCACCATCCAGGTCGATTTCAACAACCCCGAGCGCTTCGACATCACCTACCGCACCGCGGAGAACTCCGAGGAGCGGCCGTTCATGCTGCATCGTGCGATATTCGGGTCTATGGAGCGCTTCCTCGGCATCCTGATCGAGCACACCGCCGGTGCGTTCCCCACGTGGCTCGCTCCGGTGCAGGCGGTGGTCATCCCGATCGCTGATCGGCATCTCGAACACTGCGATGCCGTCCGCCGCCGCCTCTCGAAGGCGGGCGTGCGTGCCGAGGTGTACGCAGAGAACGAGCCGATGCGGGTGAAGATCGCCAAGGCGCAGCAGCAGAAGGTCCCGTACATGCTCGTGGTCGGCGACAAGGAGCTCGAGGCCGACACCGTCGGCGTGCGAGAGCGTACCGCCGGCGACATCGGGGCGATGGGCGTGGATGAGTTCGCGGCGCGGGTTCTCGCCGAGCGTCCCTAGGGCCGCTACCGGCTGCGAGTCAGGCTGGCGTCCTCGCTCTGGCGTCCGCGCGCGAAGGTACGCTCGATGCCGCCGAGAAGCGCATCGAGCACGAGTGCGAGCCCCGCGGCGAGCAGCGCTCCTTCGAGCGTGACCGCGGGCGCGAGGTTCACGAGCCCGTTGATGATCGGTGCACCGAACCCGCCAGCTCCGGCGATCGCGCCGATGGTGGCGGTCGCCACGTTCACGATCACCGATATGCGTATGCCGGCTACGATCACCGGCGCCGCGAGCGGCAACTCGACGCGCGTCAGACGTTCGGCGGGTCGCATGCCCATGCCGGTTGCGCTTTCGAGCACGGTCGCCGGGACGCCCGCAAGCCCCGTGATCGTGTTCCGCAAGATGGGGAGTACGCCGTACAGCGCAAGCGCGACGACCGTCGGCTGCACGCCGAATCCCAGGAGCGGGACGGCCAGCGTGAAGACGGCCACTGGCGGGAACGTCTGGCCGATGTTGCTCAGGTCGGTGACCGTGTCGCGGAAATCCGCGCCCGCGGGCCTCGTGACGAAGATGCCGAGCGCGAGTCCCGCCACGATGGAGATCGCGCTCGACAACGCGACAAGCTCCAGATGCTGACCCACCAGCCCGAGCGGTGTCACGTCGGGATACAGTATGCGGGTCTCGTCCGGGAACAAGGCACCGAGCGCAGCGCGCCAGAGAGGGGTTGCGGACGCGAGCGCGAGGTACACACCGAGCGCGAGGAAGGGTCCGGTGATGTGCCGGAACGCCCTCACGTGAGGGGTCTCCTGAACCGCTCGACGATGGTCTCGAGGCTCACGCTGCCGATGCGTGCGCCGTGGTCGTCATGCACGCCGACAGCCGGTGCGCCGAGCTCGAGGATCCGTGCGAGGGCTTCGCGCAGGGACGCGGATGCCGCGACGGAGCAGTCGCAGCCGTCCGCGGCCGAGGCGGGTCCGAGTGCTTCCGTGACCGGGGCGAGCGAGAGCCGCTTGAGCGCCCGTTCGGAACCGACGAACGACGCCACGAACCCGTCCGCGGGGTATGCCAGCACGCGCTCAGGCGTATCGTGCTGCACGAGCCTTCCGTCACGCATCACGACGATCCGGTCGCCAAGCTTCACCGCCTCGTCCATGTCGTGTGTCACGAACAGGACCGTCTTTCTGAGGGTGTCCTGGATCCTGCGGAACTCGGCGTGGAGCCTGTCTCGCGTGAGCGGATCCACCGCTCCGAAGGGCTCATCCATGAGGAGTATCGGCGGGTCCGCGGCAAGTGCCCGCGCCACGCCGACGCGCTGAGCCTCGCCGCCGGAGAGTTCGTGCGGGTACTTTCGCCCATACTCCACGGGATCCAGGCCGACCAGCACGAGTAACTCCTCGACCCGGGCGGCTATGCGCTCTCGGTCCCAGTCGAGAAGCCCGGGCACGACTCCCACGTTCTGGGCCACTGTCCAATGCGGGAACAGCCCGACGCCCTGGATCGCATAGCCGATATGGCGGCGAAGCCGCTCGGGGCGCAGCTCTCGGATGTCGCGCCCATCGATCAGGATTGTCCCCGAGTCGGGTTCGACGAGCCGGTTCACCATCCGCATCGTGGTCGATTTACCGCAACCGCTTGGCCCGATGAGCACCACGACCTTGCCGGCCGGAACCTCGATCGAGAGGTCGTCCACTGCGGCACGCTCACTGCCCGCGTACGACTTGCTGACATCACGGATGGCAATCACGGGGTCGCTCCCTCACGGCCGCGGCGATGGCGGGGCGAGATGAGCACCTGAGCCGCCGCCAGGACGCCATCGAGTCCCAGGGCGAGTACCACCAGTGTGACCGATCCGAGGAGGATGAGATCGGGAGCCTGCTGCGAAAGCCCTCCGAAGACGAAGAGTCCGAGCGTGCCGGCAGCGACGAACGCACCCAGCGTGGCGTTGCCGAGTGTCTGGACTGCGGCGGTCCTCGCGCCGCCGAAGATGACCGGCATCGCGAGAGGGAACCGGACTCTGCGGAGCACCTGCCACTCGGTCATCCCCATGCCGATCCCCGCATCGACGGCCTCCGGCGGGACCGATGCGAGCCCGGCGTACGTGTTTCGGACGATGGCAAGGAGGGCGTACAGGGTGAGTGCCACGATCACCGGCGCCCAACCGAGTCCGCCGACGCCCATACGCTCGAACACGGGGACATTGGAGCCGAGCCAGGAGAGTGGCGCGAACAGCAGTCCCACCATCGCCAGTCCGGGGATCGTCTGGAAGACGTTGGCCACGGCGAACACCGGCCCGCGCAGCCGGGGTCGCCGGAAGGCGAGCACCCCGAGCGTGACACCGAGCACGAGTGCGACGCCGACGGCTATCCCCGCGAACGTCAACTGCGCGATCACCTCGACCCAGAACCGGTCCGCCTGGTTCGCGTACTCGAGCATGATCGCGAGCCCGTCAAGCATCCCGGTCCAGAGCATCACGGCCACCCCGAGGGGAGGTACGGCCGAGAGGGCGAGCCGCGCCCAGCGGCCCACGTCGGTCTCCCGGCGTGAGGAAAGGATGACGGCGTATGCGATCCCGATGGTCGACCAGGCGCCGATGCCGAGGGAGACCCGCGCGAAGGGGAGGGCGGGCTCGGCCGCCCGCTCCACAGCGTATGCCGAGAGCGCGACAGTGCCGAGAAGCGCGACCGTGGCGAGCGCCCCCCGAAGCACGGCTGCGGAGGCCGGAGGCGTGCGGCCGGTCGAGACCGATGCGACCGCGAGCCATACGCCGAGAAGTGCAGCGAGCCCCCAGGGGCCCACTGCTTCGAAGGTCGAGAGCACGCTGCCGGTCTGTATCCGGCTCGCACGGAACGTCGCGAAGGGGAGCAGCATCACCGAGACGGTGCCGAGTACGGCTGCCGTGAGGCCGATCACGTGAGGGCGGCCGCTCATCGGGACTCTGGTTTCTCGACGCGCACGTTCATCGGTGGCTCACTCGATGAACCCGCCCTCGATGAGGAAGTCGCGTGCGACGGTGTCGGCGGTCTCGCCGTTGACCTGGATCCGGGCGTTGAGCTGCTGCAGCTCCTGAAGCCCCAGCGCGCTCATGACCGGTTTCAGGAGGTCGGCGATCTCCGGATGGGCGTCAAGTACGTCCTTGCGGACGATGGGCGTCGGCCAGTACACGATCTGCGCGCCGAGGTCATCCTCGAGTATCACCAGGCCGAGGTCGGCCAGCGCACCATCGGTCCCGTATGCCATGCCGAAGTTCACGCCGTCGGTGCCGTCGGCCACGGCCTTCTCGGTCGCTGCCGTGTTGCCGCCAGCCAACCGCACCTTCTGGTCCTCGGCGAGCGTGTACCCGTACGTCCGCTCGAACTCGGGGTTCCCGGCGCTGGTGAAGAACTCGTCACTGGCGGCCACCTTGACCGGCCTGCCGGCGTTCACGTATACGGCGAAGTCCGACATCGTCTCCAGCCCTTCCGCCTGCGCGAACTCCTCGGTCGCCGCGAGCGCCCACGTGTTGTTGGCGCGCGCGGGCTCGAGCCACACAACGTCGTTCGTTTCGAGATCGATGCGTGCCGTGAGGTCGTAGCCGTCCTGTCCGCTCTGATAGGCGGCCTTCTGGTCCTCGGTCAGCTCATCGAGAAAGAACCAGTACCCGTTCCCCGAGTACTCGGGGTATAGGTCGATCTCTCCGGCGATGATCGCTTTGCGTACCACCTCGGTGGTACCGGTCTGGCTCTTGTCGATGACCTCGAACCCGGCGTCTTCGAGCACCAGCTTGACGATGGAGGATATGAGCTCGCCCTCGGTGTCGATTTTCGAGCCGATAGTGACCGGCCCTTTCGGGGCCTGCTCTGTCCCGGGACCGTCCGTGGCACCGCCGGAGCATCCGGCAAGCGCGGACAGGAGGGCGAGCGTGACGCAAGCGGCCACGATGCGCGCGATCTTCGAGTACATGTGTACCTCCTCACTCGGGGCACATGGCCGACCCTCGACCCGCACCTACAGCACCTATCGGTGACGATACCCATCGAGGTCACAGTACGGGCACTTCGGGGCAGCGTCAGCGTGCCGACTACGGGGAACACTCTACGGGAACAGGCGGATTCCGCCCGTGCCTGCGGTCTCCTGGAGGGGGTTTCATGGAGCGCTTCGACGTCATCGTGATCGGGACGGGGGTAGCCGGACAGACGGCCGCGAGTGAGCTTGCGGAGGCGGGGAGGTCCGTGGCCGTCACCGACTCGCGAGAGTATGGAGGCACGTGCGCGCTGCGAGGGTGCGAGCCAAAGAAGGTCCTCTTCACGGCCGCCGAGGTCGTGGAGCGCTCGCAAAGCCAGATGGGCAACGGCGTCGCGGGCGCACTCCGTCTCGACTGGCCCTCGCTCGTGGCCTTGAAGCGCTCGTTCACAGAGCCGGTGCCCGGACGCATCGAGGCGTGGCTTGCTGAGAGTGGGGTGCGTGTCCTGCATGGCGCGGCGCGCTTCGTGGCGACCGATGTGGTCGAGGTCGGTGGAGCCCGGTACGCCGCGGATCGGTTCATCATCGCGACCGGTGCGGTTCCCCGGCCGCTCGGTATCCCGGGTGAGGAGCACGTGCTGGACAGCGAGCGCTTCATGGACGTTGAGCGTCTCGGTCGCAGCGTGATCTTCATCGGCGGCGGTTACGTGTCCTTCGAGTTCGCGCACATCGCGGCAGCGACCGGAGCCACGGTGACGATACTGCATCGCGGGTCGCGGGTCCTGGAAGGGTTCGACGAGGATCTCGCGGACATGCTGAGGGACGGGTACCGGAATGCCGGCATCGACGTGGTCACCGGTGCCGCTGTCGAGGAGGTCCGGGCTGAAGATGGCGTGCTCACGGTGCGCTGCGAGCACGGTCTGCAGGTGACCGGCGAGATGGTCGTGCACGGTGCGGGACGCGTGCCCGCTCTGTCCGACCTCGGTCTTGAGGCCGCCGGCATAACACACGGACGTCGCGGAATCGAGGTCGACAGCAGGATGCGCAGTGCCGGGAACGAGCGGGTCTACGCGGTGGGGGACGCCGCCGCAGCTGGCGCTCCTCTCACACCGGTGGCGATCGCACAGGCGCGCGTGGCCGTGGCGGACGTCCTCGAGCCCGGCTCGGAGGAGTTCGCGTCCCCGGTCACGCCGAGCGTGGTCTTCTCGGATCCGGTCATGGCCTCTGTCGGTATGACGGTCGAGCAGGCGGCGGAGCAGGGGATCGAGGTGGAAGCGAAGCTCACGGATACCAGCGGATGGGCATCGTCACGCCGCATCGGCCAGCGCGTCTCGGGGGCGAAGACCCTCGTCGAACGCGGCAGTGGCCGGATTGTTGGTGCGCACCTGCTCGGACATGGAGCAGGTGACGTCATCAACGTGTTCGCCACTGCGATCGCGTGCGGGCTGACGGCCTCCGAACTCAAGCGCACCATCTGGGCGTATCCTACAGGCGCCTCGGAGATACCCTACCTGCTGTGACCGGACGTCCGTAGGGCGGACGGCCGGCCCGGCTGGTGCCGGGTCGCTGCTTTAGGTGCCGAGGCCGTGCCCCCCGAACTCGTTCCGCAGCGCCTGGACGACCTGGCCCGTGTACGACGGGGCGTCGTCCGAGTCGATGCGGAACCGCAACGCCGCCTCGATGACCGGCATCGGCACCCCGGCCTCCTGTGCGGTCTCCACGGTCCACGCTCCCTCCCCGGTGTGCCCCACGGTCCCCGACACCGGCCCGAGATCGTCGCCGTGGCGCGAGTACGCATCGCGAAGCCAGCCCACGAGTCTCGACTCGATCACGCTAGCGTGTTGGTACACGTCGGCGACAGCCTCGAGGTCGAGGTCGCGCTCCGAACGGTGCATCAGCGAGAATCCCTCGGCGATGGCCTGCATCATCCCGTACTCGATACCGTTGTGGACCATCTTCACGAAGTGTCCCGACCCGACGCCGTCGAAGAAGCGGTAGCCGTCCTGTACTGCGATGTCCGCGAAGACCGCCTCGGAACGCTCGAACGTCTCCCGGTCGCCGCCGATCATGAGGCATGCGCCGTGCCGAGCACCGGATGGGCCTCCCGAGGTCCCGCAGTCGAGGAAACCGATGCCGCGCTCCCGGAGCCGCTTCGCCCGGGGTCCGTCCTCGGTGAAGCGTGAGTTGCCTCCGTCGATCACGACGTCACCGGCCTCGAGCAGGTCCGCAAGCCCGGGTGTGTCTCCGGCGCCGAAGAGCACCGCGTCGACGGCGTGGCCCGCAGGTACCATCAACCACACGGTCCGTGGAGGCCGGAGCGTCGCCACGAGACCCTCGGGCGAGTCCGCCGCGATCAGCCCGTCGGGCTCCATCGCGCGCGCCACCCCGGTCGTGCGGTTCCAACCCACGACCTCCCAGCCATGATCCAGCAGGTTGCGCGCAATGCCGGCGCCCATCTTCCCGAGGCCGAGGATGCCGATCTGGCTTCTCGCGCCTGCTGCCGCGATCGCTGTCCGCGCCCGCTCCACCGGTTGCTGTGTGTCCGGATCGTAGGTCTCCAGGGGCACGATCCCGTCGCGCCACGCATCGACCACCGGATCTGTGAACCGCCACATCGCGCGGATCTCGTCGGTGGAGACGAAGGACGTCTGGTCGCCGCGGACCGCGTCGTACAGCAGCTTGGCGTACTCCTCCACGTACTGCAGCTTCTCGGTCTTCTCGTACAAAGCGAAGTCGAACGCCCGCTCCTCGACCTCGTACTCGAAGCCCGGCCGCTTGGCCCAGAAGGAGATCGAGATCGTGTCGTCAGGTTCGAGTGTGAAGACCACCCGGTTCGTGAGATGTGGCCCGTCGCCACACAGGCAGGGGTGCCGGTGCCGGAATGTCACGACGATACGCTTGAGCGGCCCGGGGGCGATGCGCTTACCGCTTTCGAACGACACGGGCACGCCGGCCCAACGGGGCCCCGCCATCGTCGTTTCGAGCCGGAAGTAGGTCTCGGTGGTGGAGTCTGGATCGACCCCTTCGATGTCGCGATAGCCTTCGTATTGCGCTCGGTAGCTCGAGCGTGCCACTTCATGCGGCAGCGGAGGGCGCAGGGTCTCGAGCAGGGTCGCTCGAGCGGTCCGTATGCCATCCGCGTCCAGTGAGAGGGGCTGGTCCATGGTCACGAGCGCGAGCATCTGAAGCAGATGGTTCTGTCCCACGTCGCGCAACGCGCCCACGCCGTCATAGAAGCGGCCACGCTTCTCGACACCGATCGTCTCGAGCAGCGAGATATCGATGCGCTCGACGCCGTGCCTGTTCCAGGTGGACTCGAGCAGGTCGTTGTGGAAGCGGAACGCGAGGATGCCCTGGAGCATCTCCTTGGCCAGGTAGTGGTCGATGCGGTAGATCTGCTCTTCACGGAAGAGCGATGCGAGCAATTCATCGAGTGCCTTCGAGCTGTCGACGTCGTGGCCGAACGGCTTCTCGATGAGCACCCGGGTGTACCCCGATTCGGGATCGCACACCGAGGTGAGACCGCTTGAGGAGAGATTGCCGAGGATGGTCTGGTAGTTCTCGGGAGGGACGGCCAGGTAGAAGAGTTTGTCCACGCAACCACCCCAGCCGGCGGCCACCCCACCGATGTCCTGTGCGAGAGCATCATAGGCAGCGCTGTCCGCGAAGGTGCCGCGCCGGTAGCTGAATCGCTCGAGGAACGGCTCGAGCGGGGCGGTGTCCTTGTATCGCTCCGAGAGGATCTCCTGCACGCGGTCGCGGAAGTCCGTGTCGGACCAGTCCCGGCGGGAGAACCCGATCACGCGGAGCCGGGGATGGAGCAGACCCTGGCGCTCGAGATGGAACAGGGAGGGGACGATCTTGCGTGCCATGAGATCGCCGGTGGCGCCGAAGACGACGAGAATGGTGGCGGGCTGTGAGCCGTGATCCATGAGGTGCCTCCTGGGTACGGTATGGTGCGGCGTGTACGGGCGCTCGATCGGGGGTGGAGCATTCCACTCCTGTAGTATGTGCCCCGGGCACGACCCGTGCCGTTGCGCTATGCTGCGGCGGGTTCTCCGGTGGTTCCGCGTGTCTGCGGATCTGCGGGGCGCTCTGCCGCAGGACCGGCGTAGCTGCTGGACAGTCCCGGTCCCGCCCGTTATACTCACGTCTCTTACAACTGCATATCGTACAAGTGGGACCCCGGCGCGTACGGGTCGAAGCGGTCCCCACCTGCCGGCGCACATGAGTGCAGCTGTCTGGTTCGAGAGTTCGAGCAGGCGCCCAGCGCCTTGTTCGTTCACACGTCCCGATGGCCATGCCGCGGGACGTTTTTTGATGACGGGGCCCTTTCTGGCCCCCGCCTGACGGAGGTGGAGCGTATCAGCACGACAGAGCCCAGGCTCAACGATCGGATCAGGGCGCAGCGGTGCCGCCTGATCTCGGACGAAGGTGAGCAGCTCGGCATCTTCATGATCTCGGATGCCATGCGCATGGCCGATGAGCAGGGTCTCGACCTCGTCGAGATCGCGCCCACCGCCGAGCCACCGGTCTGCAAGATCATGGACTACGGCAAGTACAAGTACGAGATGGAGCAGAAGGCCAAGAAGGCCCGGAAGAACCAGACCCGGGTC